>DATLHD010000049.1:0-14972 GCA_035540075.1 Gemmatimonadales bacterium | reverse complement strand
TTAGCAGCGGCGTTCGCTCCCTTGAATGCGGAGACGGCCATTCGTTACCTTAGCAGCCATGCTTCCGACATCGTTTCGATGAAGCTTCCTTCTCTGAATTTCACGTCGTGGCTTCCCGCGAATGAGATCGCGGTGGACCTCGGCACCGCCAACACGCTCGTCTACGTCAAGGGCGAAGGTATCGTCCTGAACGAGCCGTCGGTGGTCGCGATCGAGAAGGCCACCGGGAAGATCAAGGGCATCGGGCTCGAGGCGAAGCGGATGCTGGGCCGCACACCGGACGGCATTCTGGCGGTCCGGCCGCTGAAGGACGGTGTCATCGCCGACTTCGACGTCACCGAGAAGATGTTGCGGTACTTCCTCAAGACGATCATCGACAAGCACGTCTTCCGCGTCAAACCTAAGGTCATCGTCTGCGTGCCCTCCGGCATCACCGAGGTGGAGCGCCGCGCGGTCCGCGACTCCGCCCAGACCGCCGGGGCCAAGCAGGTCCTCATGGTCGCGGAGCCGATGGCGGCGGCAATCGGGGTGGGCCTGCCCGTGGAGACGCCGACCGGCAACATGGTGATCGACATCGGGGGCGGTACCACCGAGATCGCCGTCATCGCGCTCTCGGGCATCGTCTCCGACACCTCCATCCGCACCGGTGGCGACGAGCTGGACCAGGCGATCGTCCAGTTCATGCGCAAGAACTACAACCTCCTGGTCGGCGAGCCCACCGCGGAGGCGATCAAGATCAAGATCGGCTCCGCGGCGCCCACCGGCGACGAGCGGGAGATGGAGGTGAAAGGGCGCGACCTCGTCTCGGGCATTCCCAAGACGGTGCGGGTGCATTCCACCGAGATCCGCGAGGCGGTGCAGGAGCCCATCCAGCAGATCGTGGACGCGGTCCGCCGCGCCCTCGAGATCACGCCACCCGAGCTCGCCAGCGACATCGTGGACCGCGGGATCGTCATGACCGGCGGCGGCGCGCTGATCCGCGGGCTCGATATCCTCCTGGCGCAGGAGACCGGCCTTCCCATTCACGTGGACGAGGACCCCCTCACCTGCGTCGTCCGCGGCACCGGACGCATTCTCGACGACTACGAGAAATATCGCAGCGTCCTCTCCGTCTGAGCGATGGCCAGCACGTCGGAACGCTCGTTCACCCGCCGGGACACGGTCACCTTCCTGGCGTGCGTGGCCCTGTCGGTGGTGGCTCTCTTCTCCCCCGAGCAGTGGGGCCAGGGCGTCTCGGACGCGCTCCGCAACTCGGTCCTCGCTCCCCTGGTCTGGCTCCAGGCCCGCGCCGAAGAGGGGCGCACCAGCCGGGCCCGCCTGAAAGCGATCACCATCCAGCGCGACTCCGCGGCCTACCTCGCCCAGGGCATTCCCTCGCTCATGGCGGAGAACGAGCGTCTCCGCGGGCTCCTTTCCCTCAGCCGCCGGGTCTCCAGTCCCTACGTGGCCGCCGAGGTGATGCATCAGGCCCAGGCGACCGACGGGCGGACCCTGCTCATCGACATCGGCCGCGACGAGCTGGTGTCCGAGTTCGATCCGGTGGTGGCGCCGGAGGGCCTCATCGGGATGGTGCTCACCGCGGGGCAGCACTCCAGCGTGGTCATGACCTGGGCCCATCCGGAGTTCCGGGTCGCGGCCTACACCGTGGGCGGCAACGCGAGCGGGGTCGTCGCGCCGTCGCTGTCGGGTCTTGCGGGTGAAGGGGCCCTGGAGTTCCGAGGGGTCCCCTACCGCGACTCGGTGCCGGCCGGGACCCTGGTGCTCTCCTCCGGCCTCGGCGGGGTGTACCCGAAGGGGATCCCGGTGGGCACGGTGACCGGTGTGGTGCGGGAGCAGGCAGGCTGGGAACGGGTGTACCGTCTGCTGCCCGCGGCCAATCCGGGGGCCGTCGCCCATGTCATGGTGCTGGTCGCTCCGCCGGCCGCCAGCATGGAGCGGGCCTTCCCCAGCGACTCCGCGCTGGAGGCGATGCGGCTGGATTCGATCGCGAAGGTGCGGCAGGCCGACTCCATCGCGACCGCGCGAGCGGAGGCCGCCAAGGCCGCGGCGGCAGCCAGGGCGGAGGCGGCCGCCAAGGCGGCCGCGGCGCGAGCCACCCCACGGCCCGCTCCGCCGCCTCCGGTGGCTGCACCGCCGACACCCGCGGCGGGAGACTCCGCCCGATGAACGTCTCCCGCGCCAACCGGGTGCAGCTGGTGCTGGTGATGGGCCTCCTGGTCCTGCTGCACTTCTATCTGCGACCGCGGCTGGGGAGCGCGCGGGTGAGTCCCGACTTCCTGCTGATCGCCCTGGTGCTCTTCGCGATGCGGTCCGGGCCGGGGGCGGGCGCGCTCGCCGGCTTCGTGGTCGGCATCGTGAACGATGCCCTCACCCCCGCGGCGTTCGGGGCTGGAGCGCTGGCGCACACGGTGGTCGGCTATCTCGCGGCCTGGGGCCGGGCCGTCTTCTTCGCCGACAACCTGCTCGTCAACGCAGCGTTCGTCGCGGTGGCGCTCTGGGTGCGCGACCTCATCCTGCTGCTCGCCAGCGGAACGGGGCAGGGGAGGTTGCTGCTGGAGCTCACGCTGAACAGTCCGCTCCAGGCGCTCTCCACGGCAGGATTCGCGCTGGTGGTGCTGGCCGCGTTCCGGGAGTGGTTCGCCATCAGGCTGGACACATGAACGGATTCGATTCCTACCGCGTCCGCGAGCGGGCCGACATCGCGCAGCTGGTCCTGGTCGCCGCCTTCATGATCCTGGCCGGGGCGTTCTTCCGGACCCAGGTCATCCAGCACGAGAAGTTCCAGCTCCGCGCCGAGACCAACCGCCTCCGGCCGATCTCTCTCACGGCTCCCCGGGGCACGATCTTCGACCGCGAGGGGGGCATCATCGCGGAGAACGTCCCCGGCTATTCGGTCAAGGTCCTCGCGCCGTCGGCCGACTCGCTCAGGGCGGTGATCGACCGCATCGGACGGTTCGTTCCCATCGACACGGCGGACGTGGAGGAGATCGTCCAGCGCTTCCGCCAGGCCCGCTACCAGCCGGCGGTGGTGTTCGGCGACGCCAGTTTCGAGACCATCGCGCGACTGGAGGAGCACCGCGCCGTGCTCCCGGGGCTGCTGATCCAGTCGGAGCCCAAGCGGCTGTACCCGGCCGGCAAGGCGGTCGCGCACCTGGTGGGATATGTCTCCGAGGTCACCGAGCACGACCTCGAAGCCAAGCGCTATCCCGGGGCGGACCTGGGAACGATCGTGGGGAAGGCGGGTCTGGAGCGGCAGTACGACGACACCCTCCGTGGCATCGAGGGCGTGCGCTACATGGAGGTGAACGCGCGAGGGCGGCTGGTGCGGGAGGACGCCGGCGGCGCCTCGCTCCAGCCAGCGCCGGGGCGCCCGATCTACACCACGATCGACCTCGAGCTCCAGCGCTACATCGACAGCATCTGGCCGGCGGGCATGCGGGGCGCCATGATCGCGATGACGCCGGGAGGCCAGATCCGGGCGCTCTATTCCGCCCCGTCGTACGACCCCAACGTCTTCGTGGGCGGCATCACCCGGGCGAACTGGCGCGCGTTGAACGAGGACGAGGCGCGGCCGCTGCTCAACCGCGCGATCCAGACCCGATATCCTCCGGCCTCGCCCTTCAAGCTGGCCATCGGCGCGATGGCGCTGAAGCGCGGGCTGATCGGTCTCGACACCCACATGCCCACCCCATGCCGGGGCGGGATGCGGCTGGGCAACCGGGTGTTCCGCTGCTGGAAGAAGGAGGGCCACGGCTCGCTCGACCTCATCGGCGCCGTCGCCGCGAGCTGCGACGTGTACTTCTACCAGGTGGGACTGCGGCTGGGGCTCAAGGCAATCCTGGAGGACGGGGTCCTCATGGGCTTCAAGGATCCCAGCGGGATCGACCTGGAGAACGAGAAGAACCCGATCTTCCCGTCCTCCACCGCCTATTTCGACAAGCTCTACGGCCCCCGCCACTGGAGCCCGCCGGCGACGACGCTGAACTTCTCGATCGGGCAAGGGGAGATCACTCAGACCCTGATCAACATGATGAAGTTCTACGAGGGCCTGGCGAGCGAGGGGCGGTCCTCCACGCCGTACATCGTGCGGCCGTCGTCGGACAAGTCGGTGGACCTGGGACTCACCGAGGCCCAGCTCGACGGCCTGCGCCATTCACTCATCGCGGTAGTGGAGCGCGGCACCGCGGCGGCGAGCCGGCGGCGCGACCTCGCCGTCGCGGGCAAGACCGGTACCGCGCAGAACTCCCACGGCAAGGACCACGGCTGGTTCATCGGGTTCGCCCCCGCCGACAAGCCGGAGCTCATCGTCGGCGCGATCATGGAGTTCTCGGAGCATGGCACCACTGTGGCTCCGTACGTCGTCCGGACGCTCCGGCGCGAGCTCCTCGGTCCGGATACCGTGGGCACGATCAAGATCAAGACCCTGATCGACGAGACCACGCCGCAGGACACCGCGCCGCGACCGGTGGAGCTCAATCCCGACTCCGCCGCGGCGCGGGCGCGGGAGGACTCCATCCGGCGGGCCGCGCCCACCCCGACCGCGGGCGACTCCTTGCCGGCGTCACCGGAGCGGCCGTGAAAGGGGTGACCGTCGACCGCCAACTCCTGCTGGTGAGCGCCGGGCTCATCCTCTTCGGCCTTCTCACCCTCTACTCCGCCGGCCAGACCGACGTGCCCACCCACGCGGCGAGTGTGTGGCACCGCCAGTTCGTCTGGGTGGGCGTCGGCGTGGTCGCGGCGGTCGTCGTCTTCCACGTCGCGCCCCGGCTGCTGGAGTGGCTGGCGCCGGTGCTCTATGGCGTGAGCCTCTTCCTGCTGGTGCTGGTGCTACTGGTCGGCACCGGCGCGGGCACCGCCCAGAGCAGCAGCAGCTGGCTCTCGATCGGCGGGCACCAGATCGGCCAGCCGTCCGAGCTGGCCAAGGTGGCCACCGTGCTGATGCTGGCGCGCTATCTCTCGAGCCGGCGGGAGCCGCCGCGATCGCTGCGCGACCTGGTGGGCCCGGGCATCATCGTCGGCATCCCCTTTCTCCTGGTGCTCAAGCAACCCGATCTGGGCAGCGCGATCGTGTTCATGGGGATCGCGTTCGCCATGCTCTTCTGGTCCGGGGTTCGGCCGCGGCTCCTGTTCCTGGTGGCCTCGCCGGGACTGAGCCTGTTGCTCGCTTTCAGCAACTGGACCTGGGGTGTCTGGATGGTGCTCTTCACCGGCCTGCTCTTCGCCTGGCGCCCGTACATCTCCGACGCGCTGGTGTTCTGGTTCCTGAACGTGGCCATGGGCACGATCGCGCTTCCGCTCTGGAAGCGGCTCGCGCCCTACCAGCAGAACCGGCTGCTCACCTTCCTCAATCCCGAGGTGGACCCGAGGGCGGCGGGCTACCACGCCATCCAGTCCCGGGTCGCCATCGGCTCGGGCGGCTGGTTCGGCACCGGCTACACCCAGGGGCCGCAGAAGCGGCTCGCGTTCCTGCCGGAGCAGCACACGGACTTCGTATTCCCCATCGTCGGGGAGGAGCTGGGCTTCGTCGGGGTGCTGGTGGCGCTCGCGCTCTTCCTAGCGCTGTTCCTGGTGCTGCTCCGCATCGCCCGTCGGGCGACCGATTCCTTCAGCAGCCTCCTGATCTTCGGGATCATGGGCCTCATGTTCACCCACGTGTACGAGAACATCGGCATGACGGTGAACCTCATGCCGATCACCGGCATTCCGCTGCCGTTCTTTTCCTATGGGGGCTCGTTCTTCGTGATCTGCTGTCTGTGTCTGGGATTGGCGTTCCGGGTGGCGAACGACAGCAGGCAGTCGGGGTATCCGGACGTTTAGTGTCATCCCGGGGAGCGCCAGCGACGAGGGATCCTCTCACCGGGGCCCCTGGGGACAACCGTTGAGAAGATCCCTCGCTTCACTCGGGGTGACAGAGTAGGTCCGTCCGCCTGTCCGCCATCCACTTACCCTGCAATAACTTACCAAGCCAGGCTGGCGCCGAGACGCCTTACCCCCGAGATTGATTGGGTTCCCTAATGGCCCCTGTCTCTCCTCGAACCGGGTGACCCCCTTCATCTATGGCCGTCATGGCATGGTTTAAGAAGGAACGCAAGCCACGCACGTCCCAGCGCGAGCGGCTGGAGATCCCGCCCGACGCGTGGGAGAAGTGCGACGGCTGCGGGCACATCGATCTGCGGGAGAAGTTCGAGAAGGCCCTGAACGTCTGTCCCGAGTGCGGCCGGCACCGGAGGATCTCGGCGGATGAGTACGTCGAGATCCTGACCGATCCCGGGAGCTGGCGCGAGCTGTTCGGCAACCTCCGCTCGGTGGACTCCCTCAAGTTCGAGCATTACGCCGACCGGCTCACCGCCGCGGTGAAGAAGGGTGGGCAGGGAGACGCCGTCATCACCGGGAGCGCCCGTATCGACGGGATGCCGTTCAACCTCGCGGTGATGAATTTCGCGTTCATGGGCGGCTCGATGGGCTCCGTGGTCGGCGAGAAGATCGCGCGGCTGGCGCGGCGCTCCCACGAGAAGAGGGTGCCGCTGGTGATCGTCTCCACCTCGGGTGGCGCGCGGATGCAGGAGGGGGTGCTCTCGCTGATGCAGATGGCGAAGACTTCCACCGCCATCGCCCAGCTCCATCGCGACGCCATTCCGTACATCTCGGTCCTCACCGATCCGACCACCGGCGGCGTCTCCGCCTCCTTCGCGATGCAGGGCGACGTGATCCTGGCGGAGCCGGGCGCGGTAATCGGCTTCGCGGGGCAGCGGGTGATCAAGCAGACGATCGGGCAGGACCTGCCCGAAGGCTTTCAGACGGCGGAGTTCCTGGCCGAGCACGGGCAGATCGACGACGTGGTCCCCCGCGGCTCGCTCCGGGACACGACCGCGCGCCTCCTTCGGCACATGCAGGGGCAGCGACCGCTCATGGAGCACGCCGAGCTGAGCTGACGCGCGCGTCATCGCCTGCTCCGGCGCCCCATCCGCGGTCTCGCTGGTGGGGCGCCGGTGTTTTTGGGGCACGGCCGCTTTCGGGATGAGACATGGCAATGACCTACGACCAGGCCCTCGAGTTCCTCTTTCCCCGGACCACCACGATCAAGTTCGGGCTCGCCACCACGCGAGCCCTGCTGCGGTCGCTGGGCAATCCCCACGAGGTCGTGCCCGCGATCCACATCGGAGGCACCAACGGCAAGGGCAGCGTCTGCACTCTGGTGGCGGCGGCACTGCGGGAGTCGGGGTGGCGGGTAGGACTCTACACCTCACCCCATCTGGTGTCGTTCCGCGAGCGAATCCAGGTGGACGGGATCCCCATCTCCGAGGCCGCGGTGGCCATGTGGACCGAGCGGCTCCAGTCGCTGATCCTGGAGCGCCGGGCGACCTTCTTCGAGGCCACCACCGCGATCGCCTTCGCTGACTTCGCCGCGCGCGGGGCCGAGATCGCCGTGGTCGAGGTGGGGCTTGGCGGGCGGCTCGACAGCACCAACGTGGTGAAGCCGCTGGTGAGCGCGGTGACCAAGATCGAGCGCGATCACATGAAATACCTCGGCGATACGCTGGAGAAGATCGCCGGCGAGAAGGCGGGCATCGCCAAGCCGGATGCGCCTTTCGTCGTCGGTGAGCGATCGCCCGAACTGGTGAACGTGCTCCGCCGCTCCGCCCAGCGGACCGTGGCCCGCGCTGCGCCCGGCGTGCGCGCCGACGTGCGGGTCCTCCCGCCCGAGTACGAATGGCGCGGTCCGCTGGGCCTCGCCGGGCCGCACCAGCGCCGCAATGCAGGCGTGGCGCAGGGCGTCCTGATGGCGCTGCCCCCGCGTTGGCGGCCGGATGCGGAAGCGATCGCACGCGGGTTCGCGAGCGCGTGGATTCCCGGCCGGCTGGACTGGCGCGGGAAGTGGCTCTTCGATGTCGCCCACAATCCCGACGGGATTCGATCGCTGATCGCGGCGCTCGACGCGCTCCGGCCGCCTCGGCCCCTGCACGGCCTCGTCTCGATTCTAGGCGACAAGGAGTGGCCGGAGATGCTGGTGCAGCTCGACCGGGTGATCGATCGCGGGATCCTGACCGTGGCGCCGACCGCGGCCAGCAGGGGGTGGGACGCCGCGTGGCTCCGGCGCTGGCTCAGCGACGCCTCGCGGCCGCTGGCGCGGGCCTCGTGGTCGCTGGTGCCCGACTTCCGGTCCGCGCTGCAGGAAGCGCAGCGCGGTGCCGCGACGATCCTGGTGACGGGCTCGTTCCACACGGTGGGTGACGTGATGGCCGAGCTGAGTCTGTAGCCGCTCGCTCGGACCGATGGCCTCAACTATTATCCTGCCCATGCAAACCCAGGCCCTGCCGGGATTTCGCGACTTCTACCCCGCCGACTTCGCGCTCCGGGACTACATCTTCCGAACCTGGCGGCAGGTTGCGGCCCGGTACGGGTTCGAGGAGTACGACGGTCCGCCACTGGAGCCGCTGGAGCTGTACACGGCGAAGAGTGGTGAAGAGATCGTGGGGCAGCTCTACAGCTTCACCGACAAGGGCGGGCGCGAGGTCTCCCTCCGTCCGGAGATGACGCCGACGCTGGCTCGGATGGTGGCGGCGCGCGCGAACGGTCTCAAGAAGCCGATCCGCTGGTTCTCCATCCCGCAGCTGTTCCGCTACGAGCGGCAACAGCGCGGACGGCTGCGGGAGCACTTCCAGCTCAATTGCGACCTGATCGGCGAGTCCGGGCACCTGGCTGACGCGGAGATCGTCGCGCTCGCCGTGGATGCGCTCCGGGCGTTCGGACTCGGCCCCAAGGACGTGCGCGTGCGGCTGTCGGACCGCCGGTTGCTGGCGGCGCTGCTCGGCGCGCTGGGCGTGAGCGAGGCACAGGCGGGGACGGTATATCAGGTGTTCGACAAGCTGCGGCGAGCGCCCGAGGAGGTGTCGGTCCGCCGGCTCGCCGAAGCGGGACTTGGCTCGGGGGCCGTGGATCGGCTGCTCGCGCTCGCGCGGGCGAGGAGCTGGGATGAGCTCCCTGGTGTGGACCCTGCGCTGAGCGGCGCGTTGCGTGTAGGTGACGCACTCAGGCGCACGCTCGACGCGCTGCGCGCGATGGGCTTCGGCGACTATCTCGATCTCGACCTCGGCATCGTACGCGGACTGGCGTACTACACCGGCACCGTGTTCGAGCTGTTCGATGCCAAGGGCGAGCTGCGCGCCATCTGCGGTGGGGGCCGCTACGACAACCTGCTCCAGTCCCTCGGTGGGGTGGACCTCCCCGCGCTGGGATTCGGCATGGGCGACGTGGTGCTGGGCGAGCTCCTCCGGGAGCGGGGCCTAGCGCCTCCCGCCGAGCCGACGGTGGACGTTTTCCTCGCGGCGATCAGCCAGCACGACATCACTGAGGTCCTCGGCCTCGCCCGGGAGCTGCGCGACGCGGGGCTCCGGGTGGAGTACGCGCTGGCGCCCCAGGCCGTGGGGAAGCAGCTCAAGCTGGCGGACACCCGCGGGGCGAGGGTGGCGATCGTGGTCGGGCCAGATGACCGGGCGCGGGGCGAAGTGATGGTGAAGGACCTGCGCGGCAAGGGGCAGCTGTCGGTGGTGCGGGCGTCGGTGGCTGACCACGTCGCCGAAGTGGTTCGAAGCGCTCTGTCACCCTGAGCGCAGCGAAGGGGGCGTACCTATATGGTCCCCTTCACTTCGTTCAGGGTGACACTACACGTGAAAGGAAGCGAGATCGAGATGGCGGAAGCGAAGGCACTGCCTCCCAGGGCAACCGACTTCAGCGCCTGGTACAACGAGCTGGTGGCCCGGGCCGAGCTGGCGGACTACAGCCCGGTGCGAGGCTGCATGGTCATCCGCCCGAACGGCTACGCCATCTGGGAGCAGATGCAGCGCGCGCTGGACCAGATGTTCAAGGACACCGGCCACCAGAACGCGTACTTCCCGCTGTTCATCCCACAGAGCTTCCTGGCCCGGGAGGCGGAACACGTCGAGGGGTTCGCCCCGGAGACGGCGGTCGTCACCCACGCCGGCGGCAAGGAGCTGGAGGAGCCCCTGGTCGTCCGGCCGACTTCGGAGACGATCATCTACTCGATGTACGCGAAGTGGATCCAGAGCTACCGCGATCTGCCCCTGCTGATCAACCAGTGGGCCAACGTGGTCCGCTGGGAGCTGCGCACCCGGCTGTTTCTCCGCACCACCGAGTTCCTCTGGCAGGAGGGCCACACCGCCCATGCCACCGAGGCGGAGGCGGAGGAGGAGACCCGCCGGATGCTGGGGGTCTACCGGACGTTCATGGACGAGTGGATGGCCATGCCTGTCGTCACCGGCCGCAAGACCGACAGCGAGCGCTTCGCCGGCGCCCTTCGCACCTACAGCTGCGAGGCGCTGATGCAGGACAACAAGGCACTCCAGGCCGGCACCAGCCACAACCTGGGCCAGAACTTCTCTCGCGCGTTCGAGGTCACCTTCCAGACGGCGTCGGGCGATCTGGACCACGTGTGGAACACGTCCTGGGGGGTCTCCACGCGTCTGGTCGGCGCGCTGATCATGACCCACGGCGACGACGCGGGACTGGTCTGTCCGCCCCGGCTGGCGCAATACCAGGTGGTTATCGTGCCGATCTACCGGAGCGACGAGGAGCGCGGTGTGGTGCTCGACACCGCGGAGCGGGTCCGGAAGGAGCTTGCGGCCGCCGGGATCCGTACTCACCTCGACGCTCGCGACGGGTTGAAGCCCGGTGCCAAGTACTACGAGTGGGAGGGCAGAGGCGCCCCTCTGCGATTGGAGATCGGGCCGCGCGATGTGGCGGCCGGCACGGCCATGCTCGCTCGGCGCACCGGCGGCAAGAAGGAGAGCCTGCCGCTGGCGGGCCTGCCCGCCGCGCTGACGGCGGCGATGGAGGCGATGCAGCGCGAGCTGCTGGAGACGGCGCGGGCACGCCGCGAAGCGAACAGCATCCGGGGCGCGACCAAGGAGCAGTTCCTCGCTCAGCTGGAGGCCGGCGGCGGGTTCATCTACTCCGGTTTCTGCGGGCGCACGGCGTGCGAGATGGAGATCAAGGAACAGACCAAGGCCACCATCCGGGTGCTGCCCGACGAGGAGTTCCGGTCGCCGGAGGTGCCCGCGACCTGCATGTGGTGCGGAAAGCCCAGCGTGACGGAGGCCCTGTGGGCGAGAGCGTACTGAGCACCGCGGAACCGGCCGATTCGCCGCTATACGCCGATGCCGGACTGGAGCGGCGGGGCGGGTCGCTCCACTTCGGCGGCGCCGCGCTCACGGCCATCGCGGACGCGGTCGGGACGCCGGCCTATCTGTACAACGCCGGCGTCATCCGGCGCCAGTTCCGTGCGCTGGACCAGGCTCTCGCTCCGGTCCCCCACCGGGTGGCGTACGCGGTGAAGGCGAACGCCAACCTCGCCGTGCTCCGGATCCTGCGCGATCTTGGCGCCGGTGCCGACATCGTCTCCGGCGGCGAGCTGGCCCGGGCCCTCGCCGCCGGCTTCGAGCCGGAACGGATCGTCTTCAGTGGGGTGGGGAAGACGGACCAGGAGCTCACTGCCGCGGTGGAGGCCGGAATCGGGCACGTGCACCTGGAGTCCACCGCCGAGCTGGTCGCCCTGGGAAGGATCGTGGCGCGGCTCCGCCGACCGATGCGGGTCGGCATCCGCGTCAACCCGGACGTCACCGCGGATACCCATCCCTACATCGCCACCGGCCAGGGCGGGATCAAGTTCGGCGTGCCGGTCGATCAGGTGGTGCCGCTCGCCATCGCGATCCGGCAGCACGAGCTGCTCACGCTCGACACCGTCGCGATGCACATCGGGAGTCAGCTGCTGGACCCCGCGCCCTATGCGGAAGGCGTTCGCCGCCTCCTGGACCTGGTGGCGCAGATCCATGACGCCGGGGTGGACACGCTCGCCACGCTCGACATCGGAGGCGGCCTCGGCATCCGCTACCGCGACGAGCGGCCGCTCAGTCCGGCGTCGCTGGCCTCCGCGGTGGTGCCCATGGTGCGGGACAGCGGGCTGTCGTTGGTGATGGAGCCGGGCCGCTATCTGGTCGGGAGCGCCGGTGTGCTGCTCACCACCGTGCTCTCCCGCAAGCACTCCGGAGGCAAGGACCTCGTCATCGTGGACGCGGGTATGAACGACCTGGTCCGGCCGAGCCACTACATGGCGTACCACGAGATGGCGGAAGTGGAGCCCTGCGGCCGGCCGAGCGCCGAGGTGGACATCGTCGGCCCGGTCTGCGAGACGGGCGACTTCCTGGCGCGCGACCGGGAGCTGCCCGGGCTCGAGCGCGGGGAGCGGATCGCCGTGCTCGGCGCCGGCGCGTACGGGTTCGTGATGGCGTCCAACTACAACACCCGGCCTCGGCCCGCGGAGGTGATCGTGGACGAGGGTCGCTGGTGGGTGTCGCGGCCGCGGGAGCGGCTCGACGAGCTGTACCGGACGGAGCGGGTGACGCCCTAGGTGTCATCCCGAGGAAGCGAGGCGACCGAGGGATCTTCTCGCCCGGCCTCGAGAGTTGCGAAGAAGATCCCTCGCTTCGCTCGGATGACATGACATCACCAATTACTCAAGGAGACCTCGCCGAGTGCCCCAGCACCACGACGGCATCCTGATCATCGACTTCGGCTCACAGTACACCCAGCTCATCGCGCGCCGGGTGCGCGAGGCGCATGTCTACTGCGAGATCCATCCCCCGTCGCGCTCGATGCAGTGGATCAGGGAGTGGAAGCCCAGGGGCATCATCCTGTCCGGCGGGCCCAACTCCGTCTACGACGACAACGTGCCCACGGCCGACCCGGAGCTGCTCCGTCTCGGCACGCCGGTCCTGGGGCTCTGCTACGGGATGCAGCTGATGGCGCACCTCTCCGGCGGGAACGTCACTCGCGCCAACCGCCGGGAGTACGGCCGCGCCAACGTCCGGGTGGAAGGCGGCCGACTGTTCCTCGGGTTCGGCCAGGGCGAGGAGACGCCCGTCTGGATGAGCCACGGGGACCACGTGGATGTCCCGCCGCCCGGATACCGCGTCACCGCCCGCAGTGCCAACTCGCCGATCGCGGCGATCGAGCACACGGCCGAACCGCTGTACGGGGTCCAGTTCCATCCCGAGGTGGCTCACACCCCGCGCGGGGGGGAGATCCTCAACAACTTCCTGTTCGAGATCTGCGGCTGCGTTCCCGACTGGACGCCGGGGCACTTCGTGGAGACGGAGGTCACCCGGATCCGTGAGCTGGTGGGTCCCGATCAGCGCGTCATCTGCGGCCTCTCGGGCGGCGTGGACAGCTCGGTTGCCGCGGTGCTGGTGCACCGCGCGGTGGGCGACCGCCTCACCTGCATCTTCGTGGATCACGGCCTGCTCCGCCTGCACGAGCGAGAGCAGGTCGAGACCACGTTCCGCCGTCACCTGGGCATCGATCTCCGTGTAGTGGATGCGAGCGATCGCTTCCTCGAGCGCCTGGCCGGCATCACCGATCCGGAGGAGAAGAGGCGGCGCATCGGCCACACGTTCATCGACGTGTTCGAGGCCGAGGCGAAGGCGGTCGGCAAGGACGTGGGATACCTGGTACAGGGCACGCTCTATCCCGACGTCATCGAGTCCATCTCGCCCAAAGGCGGGCCGTCGGCCACCATCAAGACCCACCACAACGTCGGCGGCCTGCCGGAGCGCCTGCCGTTCAAGCTGCTGGAGCCCCTCCGCGAGCTCTTCAAGGACGAGGTGCGACAGGTGGGGCGGGAGCTGGGCCTACCGGAGGAGATGGTGGGGCGGCACCCGTTTCCGGGCCCCGGCCTGGCCATCCGGGTGCTGGGGGAGGTCACCCGCGAAAACCTGGACCTGCTCCGCCGAGCCGATCACATCTACATCGAGGAGATCCGGGCGGCGGGGCTGTACGACGACATCTGGCAGGCGTTCTCAGTGCTGCTTCCGATCCGGTCTGTCGGAGTCCAGGGCGACTTCCGGACCTATGACCAGGTCATCGCGCTCCGCGCCGTGACCAGCCGTGACGGCATGACCGCCGACTGGTTCCCCTTCCCGCCGGAGGTCCTCGGCCGCGTCGCCAACCGGATCGCCAACGAAGTGGATGGCGTCAATCGGGTGGTGTACGACGTCAGCTCGAAGCCGCCCGCGACGATCGAGTGGGAGTAGCTAGCGCTTCGGGCGCACCACGATGAACTGCCGCCGGCGAGCCGCCGTCTCTCCCTCCGGCGTGCTCAGTTTCACTTCAATGAGATAGCGACCCGGCTTCAAGCGTGCGAGCTGAAGGACACGGTGCGCCCGCAGCAAAGTATCGGGCGCCGGCTCATCGAAGCCGAGGGTGACGACTGGACGACGCTCGACGGCGCCCGGGTCGCCCCGCACGCGGAAGACGGCGATGTCGTGTCGGTAGGTCGTGCGCGGTATCGCACCCGCGGCCTCGTAGTAGAGCTCGACCTGGCCTCCCTCCGGAAACAGATCGAATGGTGTGAGCAGGACGGTATCGCCCGGCACCGGCTCCCAGGCGGCGCTCGCGCCCGGGATGCCGAGGGCGAGATCACTGAGCGTCAGGCTTCCGGCCCGCTGGTTCACCAGGACAGTATCACGCGGCAGCACGATGCCGACGCTGTCGCCGACCTGGAGCGCGGCGCGCCAGGTCCAACGCCCCGGGGGCAGCGGCAGTTCGGCGCGACCGATCAGGTACTGCGACCGTCCGAGCGGTGCGGAGGGCCGGAACACGATCGAGGTATCGAGATCGGCGAAGGGTCGGCCCGCGTCGTCGCTTGCGACCGCCCGGAGGCGAACGGTATAGCGCACGCCTCCGGCGTCGCGCTCCGGCCGGGTGCCGGGCTCGGCCACGGCGAACACGAGGTGGGCGAGGGTGCGGCTCCCCGCGGCTCCCAGAGCCACCATGTCCACCACGCCGCTCAGGTCAGAGGGGAACTGGAGCTCGTAGCTGTCGGTCGTCGTGCCCACGGCGATACTCGCCTGGCCGATTCCCCGCTCCCGGGCGCGCGAGCGGGCGGCGCCGTACGGCCC
>DATLHD010000048.1:0-11159 GCA_035540075.1 Gemmatimonadales bacterium | reverse complement strand
GAGACAGAGCCCGAACAGGATGATGAGGACGCCGCCAATGCGGGTAGCCCAGACCTGGTAGTAGTTGAGCGCCCGGCCGAGCGCGGTGGCGCTGGCGCCGAGCAGGATGAACACCAGGGAGAAGCCCGCCACGAAGAGGAGCGCGTGCAGCAGCGCCACGCGCCGCCGACCCTCCAGCTCACCCAGCGTCATCCCGGTCAGGAAGCCGACGTAAGATGGAACCAGCGGCAGCACGCAGGGGGAGAGAAAGCTGAGCAGGCCGGCGGCGAACGCCACCGCGATGCCCAGTGCCGCGGGCTCGTTCATCCGGCGTCCGCCGAGGGCACGACCAGTTCCCGCCGGAGGCAGTCGCGGCAGACGCCGTAGATCTCCACCCGGTGGCGCGAGTGCTGGAAGGCGTGCTCGTCGGCGATGCTCGGCAGCATCCGCTCGAGCCGCTCGTTCTGGAACTCGACCACGTTACCGCACCGCTCGCAGATCAGGTGCTCATGGTGCGCCTGCACCGACATCGCCTCGTAGCGCTTGAAGCCTTCGCCGAAGTCGTGCGCCCGCACGAGGCCGCTCTCCACCAGCACCTCGAGCGTGCGGTAGACGGTGGCGGTGCCGACGGCTTCATTACGCTCTCTCAGGCGGCGGATGATGGCATCCACCGAGGGATGGTCTTCGGAGAGGAAGACGATCTGGGCGATGAGGTCGCGCTGGCGGGTGACCGGCAGGCGGTGATCGCGGAGGTAACGGCGGAAACGGTCGAGGAGCGCGGCTCCGTCCGCCCTAGCGAGGGGGGGCATCGCCGGCCTCAGCGGGCTTCGCCTCGGGGAACCAGCTCTCCGGCGACACCGGCGTGGGCGGCTGTTCGTCGTCGATACGCTTGCGGGTATCCTGCAGCAGCTGCGCGAGCGCGGTGAGGGGCCCGCTCCCGACCTCCTGGACCGACGCCTCGAACTTCCCGCGCTCCTTGCCCTTGATCGCCAGCACGTAGCGCGCGGTGTAGATCCGCCGGCGATCGCCATCCACCCGGCTCAGCACCGCGGTGCCCCATTCCCTGCCCTCGCGGCGCAGTGGGCTGAAGATCCACACACCGTCCACTTCGGCGGGCGGCAACACTTCCGCCACCGCGCCCGCGAGGCGGGCCCAGCCGGTGTCGGGCGCCGCGGTCATGGGTTGGACTGCTCCCACCGCTCGGTGTAGAAGCGGAGCACGTGCATGAAGTCCTGCGCGTTGGTCACCACGCCGTAGGCCTGGTGGGTCCCGCGGTCCTTCAGCTTGTTCACCACGAACTCGGTCTGGTCCACGCAGATCGTCATGAGCGGGGACGGAGCGCCGTCGCAGAGATAGAACGCCGGCAGCATGTTCCCGACCGCGATCGCGTGCAACGCGGTGGCCACGAAGACGGCGCCGGTGGCCTTCACCGTATGCTCCCGCATCGCGTCCTGCGCCTCGAGCGTGTCGCTGTAGACGCCCGGCAGCGGGCCGTCGTCGCGGATCGACCCGGCGAGGACGTAGGGCACCTTGTTGCTGACGAGCGCGTGCATGATGCCGCTCTTGATGAGCCCGGTCTCGACCGCACGCTCGATGGAGCCGACCGCCCGCACCTGGTTGATGGCGCGCATGTGAAGGCCGTGTCCGCCCTCAGTGGGCTGGCCGGTGTTGCTCATGCCCAGCGTGGTGCCGAAGATCGCCGCTTCGATATCGTGCACGGCGACCGCGTTCCCCGCCAGCACCGCCTGCACGTAGCCGCTCCGGATGAACCACTCGAAATCCGCCCTGGCCCGCGAGTGCACCAGCGCGGGCCCGATGACCCACACCAGGTAGCCGCCGCGTCGCTTCTCCTCCCCCACCCGGGCGGCGAGCTCCTCGTAGTTCACCGGCCGCTCGCGGCTCACCTCGGTGGACATGAAGCGAAACTCGTTGGCGCCGTGGGCACCGCCGAGGAAGCCCTGGGCGTGGACCACGATCCCTTCGCTGCCGTCCTCCGCCTCGCCCATCGCCACCAGCTCGCCCTTGCCCAGGCGGCGCGGCTCGATGGTCTCCAGGACCGTCCCCCGCTTCACGATCACGCAGTCCATGCGCGGCCGCTGCGGCGCGACCCAGCGGCCGTCCACGTGGACGTAGGTGGGGAGGTTCGAGGTCGAGAAGAAGCCCTCAGGCAGCACGCCATCGGCAGGCAAGGGCTCGAAGCGCGCCTCGGGCGAGACGGCGAAGGGGGGCTGGCCGAAATCGGGCAACGTGTAGGGACTTGGGGACATACGCGGCTGGAAGGATAGAGGGAGCGACGGGGGCTTTCAAGGATGCACGGCTCCTGAGACGGATTAGTATCTATGCAACCCCAGGAGAGGTCCATGCGCCGACTCGTCCCCTTGCTCGCCGTCGCCATTCTGTCTCTCCCCGCCACCGCCGCCGCCCAGGAGCCGGTGGACACTACGGGACGAGACAGCACGCCCGTCACCCAGCTTCCCGAGCTCAACGTCACCGTGACCAGGACAACCGAGCCGCTCGAGCGGGTGCCTTTCGCGGTCGGCGTCCTGGGTCGCGACGAGCTGGTCCGGGGCCAGCAGACGGTAGGCATCGACGAGGCGCTCAACAACCTGCCGGGCGTCGTGGTGGCGAACCGCTACAACTTCTCGCTCGACCAGCGGATCTCGATCCGCGGCTTCGGCAGCCGATCGAACTTCGGGGTGCGCGGGCTCAAGGTCCTGGTGGACGGGATCCCCCAGACTCTGCCGGACGGTCAGAGCCAGCTCACCAACGTCGACTTCGCCAACATGGAGCGGGCCGAGGTGCTGCGCGGCTCGAGCTCCTCGCTCTACGGCAACGCCTCTGGCGGGGTCATCTCCTTCCAGACCGAGCGCGCGGATCAGGGGCCGTTCGCCCAACGGGTGCGGGTGCAGGGCGGCGATGGGAAGCGCCCGGGCGACGGCTTCTACAAGTGGCAGAGCTGGACCTCGGGCCGCTCGGGCGACGTGAGCGGCACGCTCTCGATCTCCCAGTTCAAGGCCGACGGGTTCCGGCAGCACAGCGCGGGCGAGTTCCGGCAGCTCAATGCCGGCGGCGACTGGGTGATGAGCGGCTCGACCGTCGGAACCGTCCGGCTCAGCCTGGCCGACAATCCGGAGGCGGAGAACCCAGGCGCGCTCACCAGAGCCGAATACGACATCAACCCCGATTCCGCCGCCCCGAACAACATCATCCGCGGCGCGGACAAGGACGTGCAGCAGCAGCAGCTCGCGCTCGGCCTGAAGCACTTCGACGCGGCGGGGAACGAGTACAACGCCACCGTGTTCGGCCTGTTGCGCGATCTCGAGAATCCGCTCGCCGCCCCGCCGGACATCGGCGGCGGCCCGACCAACGGCACCTACGTGCGCATCGACCGGGCGGCGGGCGGCCTCCGGCTCACCATGGCTCGCGCGCTCGGCAGCGTGGAGCAGGCACCGCGGCTCACCGCCGGGGTGGATGCCCAGCGCATGCGCGACGACCGGCAGAACCTGGTGTCGGATGGCGGCCAGCCGACCTCGACGATCTTCCTCGACCAGCGGGAGCAGGTGACCGAGCTGGGACCGTTCGCGCAGCTGCAGTGGACCCCGAACGAACGGTTGCTCATCAGCGGCGGGGCCAGGTTCGACTGGGTCAGGTTCACCCTCGACGACAACTTCCTCTCCGACGGCGACGATAGCGGGGACCGCGACATGTCGGCGTTGAGCGGCAACATCGGGGCGAGCTGGTCGTTCGAGGATCAGTTCGTTCCCTACGTCAACGTGTCCACCTCGTTCGAGACGCCGACCACGACCGAGCTGGTGAACCAGCCGGACGGCTCGACCGGGTTCAATCAGGAGCTGGGGCCGCAGCGCGCGGTCACCTACGAGGTGGGCGCGCGCGGGAGGCCGACCCCCATGGTGAATTACTCGGTCGCCCTGTTCCTCGCCCGGGTGAGCGACGCCATCGTGCAGTCGGAGGAAGTCGGCGGCCGCGCCTTCTTCCGCAACGCGCAGAAGACGCACAACGACGGGGCGGAGGTCGGGCTCAGCGTCACGCCGGTGGCAGGGCTGACGCTGAACGGCGCGTACACCTACGCGCGGTACCGGTTCGTGGAGGAGCCGGAGGGCTCCGGGCTCGACGGCCACCGCCTGCCCGGGGTGCCGGAGCACTTCTGGCGGCTCGGGCTGCGGGCCGGGCTCCCGAGCGGGCTGTACTTCGATGCCGACCACACGCTCAGCTCCTCGGTCGCCTCGGACGACGAGAACACGCCGGAGGGGATCGTGGACTCGTGGGGCGCGGGGGTGACCAACGCGAGGCTCGGATGGCAGGGGGACCTCGGCGCGGTGCAGCTCTCGCCGTTTCTCGGCGTGAACAACCTGTGGGATCGGCAGTACATCGGCTCGGTGACGCTGAACGGGGCCTTCGGCCGGGTGCTGGAGCCGTCGCCGCGGCGGGTGGTGTACATCGGGACGGAGGTCGGGTATCGGGTTCGGTAGCAGGCTGTCATCCCGAGCGCAGCGAGGGATCTTGCTCGCCCCGGCAAGATCCCTCGCTGCGCTCGGGATGACAGTCCTTTTCGGGATGACAGTCCTTACAGCAGCGATACCGGATCCCGATCGATCACGATCCGCGTCTTTCCCGCCCTAGGCAGCCGCCGCGCCGCGTAGCGGACAATCCTGCCCAGCACCTCCGGTTGCCCCTTCAGCAGCACGTGCCAGCGCCACCGGTCCTTGATCTTCGCGAGCGGGCACGGGGCGGGTCCGAGCACCACTATCTCCAGCGCGTACCGCGCCACGAGCGCGTTGCACCAGTCGGCCAGCTCGGCGGCACGATTAGCGGTGAGCGCTTCGTCCTCGCCCGAGACCACGAGGTTCACCAGGTGGACTTCGGGCGGATAGGGCGGCGCGCGGCGGAGGTCCAGCTCCTCGCGCAGGAATCCCTCCACGTCATGGCGCGCCGACCAGATCAGGGCGTGATGCTGCGGGTGACGGGTCTGCACGATCACGCGGCCGCCCTTGGGCCCGCGTCCGGCGCGGCCCGCCACCTGCGCCAGCAACTGGAAGGTGCGCTCCGCCGCCCGGAAGTCCGGGAGATAGAGGCCGGTGTCGGCATCCACCACTCCCACCAGCGTCACGTTGGGGAAGTCCAGTCCCTTGGCGATCATCTGGGTGCCAATGAGCAGGTCCACCTCGCCCCGCTCCACCGCTCCCAGGATCCGCTGGTGCGACCATTTGGTGCTGGTGGTGTCGAGGTCCATCCGTGACACCCGCGCGCGCGGATAGCGCTCCGCCAGCACCTGCTCCAGCTGCTGGGTGCCGACGCCGCGCATCTGCTGCACGGGGTTGGCGCACTTGCGGCAGGTGAACGGGAGCGGCTCCTCGTGACCGCAGTAGTGGCAGCGGAGGCCCGCCGGTGCGCGGTGCACGGTGAGCGAGATGGTGCAGTGCCGGCACTGCCAGACCTCGCCGCAATCGGGACAGTGCAGGAAAGCCGCATAGCCCCGGCGGTTCAGGAGCAGCAGCGCCTGCTCCCCGCGCGCCAGCGTACCGGTGATCGCCTCGTCGAGCGCCACCGACCACGCGACCGGGCCGGTGCCCGCGACCTTGGGTGCGACGCGGAGATCCACGATCTCGACCGGCGGGAGAGGACGGGAGCCGATGCGCTCGGGGAGCCGCAGCAGCCGGAGCCGGTCACTGGAGCGTGTCATCGCCTCCAGCGACGGCGTGGCGCTGCCGAGCACCAGCGTGGCGCCCTCGATGCGGGCCCGCACCGCGGCGACGTCGCGGGTGAGGTAGCGCGGCGACTCGCCGTTCTTGTAGCTCGCCTCGTGCTCCTCGTCCACGACCACGATGCCGAGGTCCTGGACGGGGGCGAAGATCGCCGAGCGGGCGCCGGCTGCCACCCGCCGCTCGCCGCGGCGAAGGAGGCGCCAGGCGTCGGCGCGCTCGCCGTCAGACAGCGCGCTGTGCAGCACCGCAACCTGGTCGCCGAAGGCGCCGCGCAGCCGACTCACCGTCTGCGGCGTGAGCCCGATCTCCGGCACCAGGACGATCGCTCCCCGGCCTCGGGCGAGAACGCGCTTCACCGCCTCCAGGTACACCAGCGTCTTGCCGCTGCCGGTCACCCCGAACAGGAGCGCGGCCGCGCCGGGCGCAAGCCCTTCGATCGCGTCCACCGCCTCGCTCTGGGCCGGCGTGAGCGTCTCCGGCGGCGGTGTGCCGGCGGAGTCGAACGGATCGCGCACCCGCTCCGCGGTCGTGAGGTTCGCCAGCCCCTGCGAGACGAGACCGCGGATCACCGCCTCGCCGAAGCCCAGCTGCTCCACTACGTGGCGGACCTGGGCGCTCCCACCGAGCGACTCGAGCGCCTCGTAAAGCTCGCGCCGCCGCGCGCGGCGCTTGAAGAGCGTGGTGCGCTCGAGCAGCGTCGGCGGGTCCCCGTGCAGAGTCACCACGCGCTCAGTAGCCGTGGAGCCCGCAGTGTTGGGTGGCTCGACGCGGAGGCTCACGGCGCCGACCGAGGCGAGGCGGTGCACCGCGTCCCACACCGGTCGCTTGAGCACACGCGCGAGGAGGGACACGGCAGCCTCCCCGCCTCGCTCGTCGAGCTCGGCCAGCACCTCTCCGGCCACGCCTCCGATCTTCCACCGGCCGGGGGCTCGGACCGCGACGACCTGGGATTCGCCCCAGAGGCCGGCGGGCAACATGCTCTTGAGGGTGAGGCCGATCGGCGAGCCATAGTACTCCGCCATCCACCGCGCCGTGGCGAGCAGGCCTTCGGGCACGGCGGGCAGATCGTCGGGTGCGCCGAGGACGTCGCGGGCGGCGGCCTCGGGCGCGGTCGCGTCGGTCTCGAGCACGATGCCGATCATCTCGCGCCGCCGCACGGGCACGACGACGCGGGCCCCCGGGCCGACCCGGTCGGCCAGTGTCTCGGGAATGCGGTAGGTGTACGAGGAGGCGAGCGGGAGCGGCAGGGCGACGGTGGCGAAGCGCTCCGTCATCTCCGCCGCACGCCGAGGCCGGGCCCAGCCGGCAGCGAGACCTGGCCGCCGTCGATGGTGGCGCCGACGAAAGGATCGTCGGCCAGGAGCGCGGCGCCGTCGAGATCCACGATGTCTACCAGGGGGGTGAAGTGGGCGGCCGCGGTGATCCCGATGGAGCTTTCGATCATGCAGCCCACCATCACCGTCATCCCGTGCGCCCGGGCGATCGCGATCATCCGGATCGCCTCCCGCAGGCTGCCGCACTTCGCGAGCTTGATGTTGATCCCGTCCACCTTCCCCACCAGGGGTGGAATGTCGGCCGCCGTCTCGCAGCTTTCGTCCGCGATGACCGGGATGTCGGCGCGCCGCCGGACCTCACCGAGGCCGTCCAGCTGCTCGGCTGGCAGGGGCTGCTCCAGCACGGTCACGCCGAACTCCTCGAGCACCGGGAGCATGCGCACCGTCTGCTTCAGGGTCCAGCCGCAGTTCGCGTCCACCCGGATCTCGCGGTCGGTGGTGTCGCGAATCGTCCGGAGGATCTCGACGTCCCGGTCGGTCCCCAGCTTGATCTTGAGGATCGGGTACTGCTCGGCCTCCCGCACCTTCGCCCGCATCTTCTCCGGCTGGTCGATCCCGATGGTGAAGGTGGAGCGCGGCGCCTTCGTCGGGTCCAGTCCCCAGAGTCGATAGAGCGGCACGCCCAGCCGCTTGCCCACGAGATCGTGGAGCGCCGAGGAAAGCGCCGCTCGCGCGGCGGGATTGCGGTGGAGGAGCTCCTCCCAGCGCCGCTCGGCCTCCTCGAGGTCGAACGGATCGTCGGGCAGGTGGGCGCCGTAGGTGTCGAGCGCGGCCAGCACCGTCTCGGTGGTCTCGCCGTAGAACTTGGTCGGCGCCGCCTCACCCCAGCCCTCGTTGCCGTCCCCGTCCTTGAGCCTGACCCACACCGTCCGGTAATCGCTCTGCCCGCCGCGGGCGATGATGAACGGATGCTTCGTCCGAAGCTCGAGCACCTCGATTTCCATGCGGAGCTGTTGACTCACGAAGTCCTCGACGGGTTGAGGTCGCTCACTGCAGCGCGCCGATGTGGGCCAGGGCGCCGTCGGCGATGCGGGAAGGCGTGTAACCGCCCTCGAGCAGGCCGACGATAGGCGTACGCGGCAGCCGATCGCGAAGCCGGCGGGTGAGATCGGCGTAGTGCTCGGGCTCGAGGGTGAAGCCGCCCAGCGGATCGCCGGCCATGGCGTCGAAGCCGGCGGAGATCAGCACCAGGTCCGGCTCCCAGTCGGTCGTCGCTGCGACGATCGCGGTCCACAGATCGCCGACATAGAGCGTGGCCGGCAGGCGCGGACCCCTCGGCACGTTGAAAACGTTGCCGACGCCGCGCTCGTCCGCCATGCCGGTGCCGGGATACCACGGGTGCTGGTGCAGCGACACGTAGCGGACCGTGGCGTCGGCCTCCACCAGCGCCTGGGTCCCGTTCCCGTGGTGCACGTCCCAGTCGATGATCAGCACCCGCTCGCGGCCGGCGCGCTGGGCGTGCCGCGCGGCGACGACGGCGTTGTTCACCAGGCAGAAACCCATCCCCTTGGACGCCAGCGCATGGTGACCCGGCGGGCGCACGGCCGCGAACGCGTGGCCTCGGCCGCTGTGCGCGTGGTCCACCGCGGCCAGCACCGCGCCGGTGGCGCCGAGCGTGGCGTGCCAGCTGGCCTCGTTGAGAATCGTATCGAGGAACAGGACGCCGCCTCCCCGGCCGCTCATGGCCTCCAGGCCGCGCAGGTAGCCGTCGGGATGCACCGCGAGCAGCGGATCCTTCGTCGCGGCCGCCGCCTCCACCACGGTCACCGTGGGCGACTGGCGCGCGCGTTCCAGCAGCACCCGCAGCCGTGCGGGCGTCTCGGGATGGTCCGAGCCGGGGTCGTGGCGGAGACAGTCGGGATGGGTGAAGACGGGGACGGCCATGTCAGCTCTTCAGCAGCCGGCGCAACTCCTCGGCCTCGTCACGCAGCTCCCGTCTGGCCTCGCCGATCTCGTCCAGCCGGCGGAGGTGCTGTCGCCACACCAGCAGCACGCCTCCGGCGGAGAGGAACAGCACCGCGCCCGCCACCAGCAGCCCAGTGCGTCCCGACCAGAGGCCGAGCCCCAGGAGGGCGGCACCGTCGAAGGCGAGGAAGCCGGCGGCGAAAAGCGTAAGCCAGCGGAGAGCGAGAGGCGAGGCCGCCACGGCACGCGTCAGCGGACGGGACGCCGCCGGCGAGGGAGCACGATCACCGCGCCGTTCGGCACCAGGCCGGCGTCGGCGAGTGAGCGCGACTCGTCGAGCAGCTCGAAGCCACGGAATTTGAGGACGTACTCGTCCGGATCCCTCGTCACCCTGGTCGCGTCCAGCGCCGCGCGCTTGAGCTCGGCCAACGAGGTGGCGGAGGGAAGGTCGAGGGGGACCTCGTCCCACGCGTCCTGAACGGTCACCCGGACACGGAGCGTGTCGCTCACGCGGCACCATCTGGCGGCGGAGGAAGGGTCGACAGGAAGCGGTCCACTGGCTGATCGAACAGCAGCGTGCTGGCCCGGACCTTGGTGCCGCCCGGCGCCGGCGTCACCGCCAAGGCGATCTCCTCGCCGCCCTGGCCGCGGAGCGTGAGCCAGGTAGGGCCCTCCTTCTCGGGGAAGGCGGCGTACATCGGAATCCGCTCGGCGAAGAACGTCTTGGCGCGGCGAAGCACTTCGGCTCCGTCCGCGGCGGTCACCACCTCGAAGACCATCGCGCGCTCATGCGTTGGAGAGGTCGGAAGGATCGGGGGAGAAATATACCTCGGACGCGTGCACCGTGGCCTGGGTGGGACGTGCGGGCCGCAGCAGATCGCGCAGCCCAGGCTTGCGGCGAAGCACGAGGACCAGTTCACCCTCAGGCGCGTCGGCCACGTCCTCGACTGTGAGAAAGGACGGCAGCTCGGCTCCCGGGGGCACCATGACCTCGTACAGTCGGCCGCGCCACTGGAGCCGGAGTCTGGGCGGCAGCGCGGTGACGAGGCGCTCGAGGAAGACATCGTCCTCCACCCGGTACGCGCCCTCGCCGGCGGGCTCGCCGTCGAGATAGAAGAGCGGGTCGAACGGCTCGCCGTCCTGCCGGGCGAAGTTCTGCTCCACCGCCCGGTCGAAGGCCTCGAGCGCGGGGGCCCGGGCGCGCCATTCCAGGTGATGCCGCAGCTCGTGCGTCAGCGTCTCCCACGCTTCGGCCCGCCAGTCGAAGCCGGCCTGGAGCTCCGCGAGCGCGACGAAGGAGCCGTGGTAGAGCACGATCCGGCTCTGAATTCCTGCGCCGGCGGAGTCGGTGGACGGAAGCGGGATGCACTCGCCGAGGGTGTAGATCTCGGAGCGCTCGGGATGGGGCACGGTCCGGGGCGAGACCGCGATTTCGGCTACGCCCTCGAGGAAGTCGGCGGGCACCTCGTCCTCGAAGCGGCGGACCATGGCCTCGAAATCGGAGAGCCGCATGTCATCGTGTCATCCCGAGCGAACGCGAGGGATCTTGCCAGAACGGAGAAGATCCCTCGGATGTGGCTCGGGATGACAGGGATGTGGCTCGGGATGACATCAAAGGGTGCCCCCGACCCGCTCCGCGATGTAGTCCCCCACCAGATCCAGCGACACCCGCTCCTGCTGCATCGAGTCGCGGTGCCGGACCGTCACCGTCCGGCCCGAGGTCGTCTCCCCGTCCACGGTGATCCCGAAGGGTGTGCCAGCCTCATCCATCCGCCGGTAACGGCGGCCGATGGCCCCGCTGTCGTCGTAGAACGACGGGAACCGCAGCTTGAGGTCGCGGTACAGCGACGTGGCCACCTCGGGCATGCCGTCCTTCTTCACCAGGGGGAAGACCCCGGCCTTGATCGGCGCCACGGCCGGATGGAAGCCCAGCACGACCCGGGTCTCGCCCTCGACCTCCTCTTCCCGGTACGCGTCCACCAGCAGCGTAAGGGTCACCCGGTCGGCGCCGGCGGAGGTCTCCACGATGTAGGGAAGAAACCGCTCGTTGGTGGCCTGCTCGAAGTAGTCGAGCTTTTTGCCGGAGTACTCCTGGTGGCGGCCGAGGTCGAAGTCGCCGCGGTTGTGGATTCCCTCGATCTCCTGCCAGCCGAACGGGAACTCGTACTGCACGTCGAACGCCGCGCGGGCGTAGTGGGCCAGCTCGTCGGGGCCGTGC
>DATLHD010000047.1:0-5592 GCA_035540075.1 Gemmatimonadales bacterium | reverse complement strand
CCTTCGCCCTGGGCGGGAAAGATCATGAGGTCGGCCCGGCCAAGGTAGTTCGGGACTTCAGCCGAGGGGACGGCCCCGGTGAAGGTCACGAAGGAGGTGATGCCGAGCTTGTCCACCAGGCGCTCGAGCGCCGCGCGATCGGGGCCGTCGCCCACGATGGTGAGCGGCATCTCGTGGCCGCAGGAAGCGAGGAACGCCACGGTCTCGATGGCCAGGGAGACGCGCTTCTGGGGGGTGAGCCGCGAGACGACGATGGCGCCGCCACCGCCGACCGACCAGGGGCGGTCTCGGCTATCCACCGGCATGGGCTGAATGTGAGAGGGGTCCACGAACCGGCCCGCGCCCGATTGCACCCAACCGGCGAGCTCGCGCGAGACCGCCGTCACCACTGTCGCCCGCTGAAAGACCGGGCGAGCCAGGGTACGGGCGATGCGCGAGCGGCGGAGGAGCGCGGCGTCGGTGCCGTGGACGGTCAGGACGCTCCGCGCGCCGCTCGGCAGCGCCATGCCCGCGGGCACCCACCAGTGGGCGTGGAAGAGATCCGTGCCGGCTTGCACCTCTTCGCTCGCCGCGCGCCGCAAGGCGCGCCAGAGACCGGCGAGTGCCCGGATCCCGGAAGGCGCCCGGAGCGCGGCCTGCATGGTGCCCCGGTACGCCAGCGTCTCCGCGCGGGCCGACGCGTATCGCACCCGTCGCACCGGGATCCCGTCGAGCTCGTCCTCGCCGCCCCTGCCCTCGTCGCTGGGCGCGACGACACGCACCTCGATCCCGCGGCGCACCAGCCCGCCCGCGAGCGTGGCGAGGAACGCGCCCGAAACGTCACCCGCCCACCGTGGATAGTTGTGGGTGAGAAAGACCACCCGCACCGGTCAGTCCCGCACGTCGAGTTTGTCGAGGCGGGCCAGGGTCCGAGCCATCTCACGGGTCTCCTCCTGAAGCCCGGCGATCATCTCGCCGAGGAGGCCGAACCCGAACAGGACGATGCCGCTGATGACCATGGTCTCGACCAGGTTCAGCAGCGGCCGGAACCCGAAGCCGTAGCCGAAGCGGAGCACCAGCGCGGTGACGCCGGCGAGGAGGCCGATGAGGAACAGCAGCGCACCCGCGACGCCGAAGAAGAGCATCGGCTTGCGGCCGAACCGGAGCTGGAACCAGACGGAGACCAGGTCGAAGACGCCGACCGGGATGCGACGCCAGTTGAACTTCGACACCCCGGCCTTGCGCGGGTACAGCGGCACCGGAAGCGCGTCGAGTCGAAATCCGTCGGCCGCGGCGATCACCACCATGTAGCGGTGCCAGTCGGGGCGGAGGGGGACGTTGAGCATTACCTCGCGGCGGTAGGCCTTCACCGAATTGAGGTCGGTCACCCGGACGCCGAAGAGCCAGCGGCAGAGGCCGTTGTAGATCCGGGAGACGAAGGCCTTCTCGTACTTGCCCTGCTTAGTGCCGGTGACGATGTCAGCCCGGCCCTGGAGGATGGGCGCCACCAGCGCCGGAATGTCGGCCGGGAGGTACTGGAGATCCGCGGGGTAGAAGACGAACACGTCGCCCCGCGCCACGTCACCGGCGGAGCGGAGCGCGTCGGCGATTCCCTGCTGGCGGCGGTGGGTGACCACCCGGAGAAAGGGGTACTGCCGCTCCAGCTCCCGCAGCACCCGCGCGCTGTCGTCGCGGGAGCCGTCGTTCACGATCACTACCTCATAGGAGAACCCGGCGGGCCCGAGGGCCTCGGCGCAGAGCCGGACGAACTCGGGGAGGTTGGGGGCCTCGTCCTTGGCCGGCACGAGGACGCTGACATCCAGCGCCTCGGAAGGAAGGGTCATACGCGCTTGCGCATCCGCGCCGGCAGGATCCCGAGCTGATCCCGGTACTTGGCCACGGTGCGGCGGGCGATCTGAATGCCCTGCTCCTGGAAGAGGTGAACGATCTGTTGATCGGTGAGCGGCTTCGCGCTGTCCTCCTCGGCCACCATCTTCTGGAGCTTGGCCCGGATGGAGCGCGCGCTGGCCTCCTCGCCCGAGGCGGTCGCGAGGGCGCTGGAGAAGAAGAACTTGAGCGGCAGCACGCCGCGCGGCGTCTGCACGTACTTCTCGTTGGTCACCCGGCTCACCGTGGACTCGTGCATGTTGATGACCTCGGCGACCTCGCGCAGGGTCAGCGGCTTGAGGTACTCGATCCCCTTCTCGAAGAAGTCGCGCTGCCGGTCCACGATGAAGTTCATCACCTTGAGCATCGTCTGCCGCCGCTGCTCGATTGCCTGGATCATCCAGTTGGCGCTGTTCATCTTCGAGGCGATGAACTCCCGGTTCTCCGGGGTCATCTTCTTCTTGTCGCGCGCGATCTCCTGATAGGAG
Organism: Gemmatimonadales bacterium; assembly: GCA_035540075.1. Classification (GTDB taxonomy): domain Bacteria; phylum Gemmatimonadota; class Gemmatimonadetes; order Gemmatimonadales; family GWC2-71-9; genus CAVVWJ01. The sequence goes on along the minus strand of DATLHD010000047.1, from coordinate 3,238 downwards.
CGGCTCAGGCGGAGCCGGGGCATCCCGGTGTCGTTCAGGAAGACCTGGTAGCGGTTCCCGATCTTTTCGACGATGAGGTCGGGGATGATGTAGCCGTCGTTCTGATTCGAGTACTTGAGGCCCGGCTTGGGGTCGAGCCGGGCCAGTCCGTCGGCCGCGCCCTGGACCCCCGCGGGCTCCACGCCGAAGCGCTTGGCCAGGTCGTTCCAGCGGTGGGCGATGAGGTCGGGGAACGCTTCATCCACCAGGCGGTAGGTCAGGGACTCGATGTCCTTCTCCTCCCGCAGCTGAATCAGGAGACACTCGCGCAGGTCGCGCGCACCGATCCCGGGTGGATCCAGCTTCTGGATGATGCCCACCATCTCCTCGATCTCGGCCATCGAGTAGTAGGGCGGTGACGGGAGGTCCTCGACCGGCGCCGCGGGCGCCTCGCCTTCCGCGGCCGCGGCTTCCGACGCTTCGGCGGCCGGCGCGGCCGGGGTCGCGACCCGCACGGCCGGAGCCGGATCCTCCTTCCCCTCTTCCCCCTCCGTCTTCCCCTCCACGTGCGCGGACACCAGCTGGTTCACCGAGTTCCGGATCTCCTCCAGCGATGCCGCGAGGTAACCCTCCTCGTTGATGTTGCCGAGGAACTCTTCGGCCAGCAGCAGGTGTCGCGGAGTCAGCGTGAGCATCTGGAGCTGCTCCCGGAGATGGTCGATCAGATCCTTGGTCTCGACCGTGACCGGCTCGGTGTACTCCAGCTGCTCGAACTGCTCGCGGGTGCCTCCAACCTCGAAGCCGTTGAGGAGGATCTCCTCCCAGTCCATCTCCTCCTCTTTCTCCTTCTGCTCCTTCTCCTGCTCCGAGTCCTTCTGCTCGGGGGTCTCCTCCTCCGGCTCGAGCAGCTCGAGGAAGGGGTTGGACAGCAGCTCCTGCTTGAGGTGCTGCTGGAGATCCATCATCGGCATGTACAGCATGTCCATCGCCTGGTAGAGCCGCGGATTGACCCGGAGCTCCTGGCGAAGGCTGGTGTGCTGCGAGAGACCGGTCCTCATGCCACCGCCTCGAGCCGGGCGCGGAGCCGCGCGGTCAGAGTGGGGCCCAGGTAGAGCTGGGCCACCCGATCGTCGTAGACCAGGTCACGGACGCTGCCCGATGCCTGCACTTTGCCTTCGAACATGATGTAGGCCCGATCGACGATGTCGAGTGTCTGCTCGACGTTGTGGTCCGTGATGAGGACGCCGATCCCGCGGTGGCGCAGCCCGGCGACGATGGTCTGAATGTCGTGCACCGCGATAGGATCCACTCCGGCGAACGGCTCGTCCAACAGCATGAACTTGGGGTCCGTCACGAGCGCCCGGGTGATCTCCAGCCGGCGCCGCTCGCCCCCGCTCAGCGCGTAGGCCTTGCTGCGGCGGAGGTGCTTGATCGACAGCTCGTCCAGCATCCGATCGAGCTGCTTGTGCCGCTCGGCCCGGCTGAGCGGCCGGGTTTCCAGGATCGCCAGAATATTTTCCTCGACCGTCATTTTCCGAAAGATCGAGGGCTCCTGGGCGAGGTACCCGATCCCCTTGCGGGCCCGGCGGTACATCGGCGCGCGGGTCAGGTCCAGCCCGTCCAGCAGCACGCGGCCGTCGTCGGGCCGGATCAGCCCCGTAATAAGGTAGAAGGTCGTCGTCTTTCCCGCGCCGTTCGGCCCCAGGAGACCGACGATCTCGCCCTGCTGGACCCGCACCGTGACGTGGTCCACGACCCGCCGGCCCTTGAAGCTCTTCGCCAGGTCCATGCCCTCCAGGACGCTGGCCGACTTGGCTCGTGCGGTGACCGGCTTGGCACGCTGCGCCGCCCGGCGGGCGGCCTCGAGCAGTGCGTCGTAGACGATCTGGCGGGCCTCGGGGGTCTGTCCCCACCAGGGCACCCGCGGGCGCACCGAGTTCCAGTCGCCGTCGGGCGACTCCAGGATCCAGCCTTCGGTGGCGAGCCGGGGCAGCACCGAGCGGCTCAGGTGGTCGCGGACTTCGTCGCCGGTGATCTCGACCTGGGCGGGTCCGTTGAGCGGCCGGTGACAGGCGATGTGCGCCTCGCGGTAGCTCATGACCAGTTCGCCGAAGTCCACCGTGTCGCTGGCGCCCGCGGCGCGGGTGATGGCCGCGAGCGCGATCGGGACCGAGGGATCGCGATCGCCGAGGGTGGCGATCCACTCCGGTGCGCTCATCGCGGTGCTCCTCCGCCCGGCGTGGTATCGGGCGTGGCCGACGGGGGTGCCGCCTCGAGCTGGACGCCGTCCACCTTCCCACGGATGTCCACCCGCTCGACGCCCGAGCCGGTCGTGTGTGGCCCGTTCTTCATGGTGACCGTGATGACGTCGCCCCGCGCGTAGTTGATCGAGGGTTGTCCCGGTGCGCGATCGTTGGGCTCCAGGTGATAGGACTGGGCGGCCTTCCGGGCCACGATCTGGCTGAGCACGGCGCGTCGGCTGCCGGCCGAGTCCCGCGCCGCGAACCTGGCGACGACCGTATCTCCTCGCATCCAATCGCGGTCCTTCGTCGGCTCGTAGACCGTCCCGCCGAGCCAGGCCCGTCCGAAGCCTCGCACCTCCCGGAGCTGCTGGCCGGGCGTGTCGAGCACCAGCGAGTCCGCCTTCATCGCGTAGCTGACGGAGGTCGCCGAGGGCTTGAGACTGTCACCCCACGCGAGCGTCTGATCCAGCTTGCGGTGGTTCACGTCGAGGGCGATGGTGTCCGCCACCAGCTCCCAATCCTTGTTGTCGGCCTTGCCGTTGCCCTTGGCGAGCAGATAGGTCAGCTCCCTGCCCTCGAGCTTCAGGTCGATCCGGTTGCCCGTGATCGAGAAGCTGTCGGCACCGAGGCCGCGAAGCACCGGCCGCCCACCGACCAGGCTGCCGTCGCCGCCGGGGCCGGTATCGAGGCGGAGGGAGTCGGAACGGGAGGCGAAGTCGCTCCGGTCCACGGTGACCTTGCCGCCGGCGAAGATGTGGTCGTCGCCCTTGAGCCGCACCCGGTCGCCGACGATGGCGTACGGCTCGGCCTTCTGTCCGCCTGTATCGCTCGGGAAGTACTGGATGGTCGGCCGGCCGGTCGCGAACATCTCCATCGTATCGCGCACGCCCTTCACGACCCGCATGTAGTCGAGCGAAGGACCGGTCAGCGTCGAGCCGGTCACGAGGTTCTTGGTGACGACCTTCCCCCGAGCCTCCCAGCGCTCCCGGTTCTTGAAGTAGGTGCCTCGGTCGGCA
>DATLHD010000046.1:0-7288 GCA_035540075.1 Gemmatimonadales bacterium | reverse complement strand
CATCACGAGGATTTCACCGGACAGTACTCCAAGTTCTTTCTCAACTATGCCGGGGCCCCCTGGCTGGTGGAGATGGTCGAGCAGAATCGCTCCATGGCGAAGCGGCTGGGCTTTCCTTCGGTACCGGCCGAGAAGCAGGCGGTGGCGGTGGCCATCGCGCGGTACGTGGAGCGCGGCGGGTTTCTCTTCGCCATGTGCACCGCGACGGAGACGCTCGACCTCGCCCTTGCGGCCGACGGTGTGGACATCGCGGCGGCGTACGCCGACGGTTCGCCGATGGATCCGGGAGCGACCGCCGCGATGCGCTGGGATCGCGCGCTGGCGTTCCAGGGCGCGCGTCTGGAGATGAGCCCCACGATTCCGGTGTATTCCGATATCGACGGGCACCAGGTGAACTCCCCCGACCGGCGGCAGCCGCTCGGCTCCTTCACGCTCTTCAACTTTAGCGCCAAGATCGATCCGGTGGCGACCATGCTGGTGCAAAACCACCGGCAGGTCATCCCCGACTTCTACGGCCTCACCACGAGCTTCACCCGGCGCCGGTTGAAGCCGAGCCTCACGGTGCTGGCCGAGGAGCCCGGCGCGCCCTGGGTGAAGTACATCCATGGCGAGCGCGGGCAGGGCACCTGGACGTTCCTCGGCGGGCACGACCCCGAGGACCCGCAGCACCAGATCGGCGACGCCCCCACCGATCTGTCCCTGCATCCGCATTCTCCCGGCTATCGCCTGATCCTCAACAACGTCCTCTTCCCGGCCGCGAAGAAGAAAGAGCTCAAGACTTGAGCGAGCGCATCGCCCCGGGTATCCGGGCCTATCTCGCCGGCGAGGTCGCCGCGGCGGGAGGCCGGGAGGTCTCCTTCGCGGCCGAAGTGGATCGCGACGGCGTCATCACGGCGGCACGGGTCGTGGCCAGGGGAACGGTGGACATGGTCTTCGCGCTGCCCGGCATGGCCTGCCGGGGCGAGATGATGCTCCACAACCACCCCAGCGGATATCTGTCTCCGTCCCAGGCGGATCTGAACGTCGCGGCGCGGCTGCACGACGGCGGCATCGGCTTCGGCATCATCGACAACGGGGCGACCGAGCTGTACGTCCTCGTCGAGGTGCCGCGAGTCCGCGAGATCAGCCGGATCGATCCGTTCGACGTGATCGACACGCTGGGCGAGCGGGGCCCCATCGCGGCGCACCTCGGTCAGTACGAGGACCGGCGGAGCCAACGGGACATGGCCGCCTACATCGCCGACGCCTACAACGACGGCGGGATCCAGCTCATGGAGGCGGGCACCGGCGTGGGAAAGTCCTTCGCCTACCTGGTGCCGGCGCTGGCCTGGGCGCGGACCAACCAGGAGCGCACGATCGTGAGCACCAACACGATCAACCTGCAGGAGCAGTTGGTGGGCAAGGACCTGCCACTCTTGCGCGAGGCGCTCGCCACCGACGAGTACACGCCCAGCTTCGCCCTGCTCAAGGGCTGGCGGAACTATCTCTGCCTGCTTCGGCTCAACCAGGCGGTCGGCTCGCAGCGCACGCTGCTGGAGCAGGACAAGGTGGACGAGCTGATCAGGCTCTCGGAGTGGTCGAGCCACACGGCGGACGGCACCCTGAGCGACCTGCCGGTGATGCCGTCGCCGGAGGTGTGGGACGAGGTGAGCGCGGAGGCGGACCTGTGCCCCCGGCTCAAGTGCCCCCACTTCGACCGCTGCTTCCTGTTTCGCGCCCGGCGCCGAGCCGCCGAGGCGGACGTCGTGGTGGTGAATCACCACTTGCTTGCGGCCGACCTCTCGGTCCGACGGGCCCAGGACAACTGGGAGGACGCGGCGGTCCTGCCGCCCTACAAGCGGCTGGTGCTGGACGAGGGCCACCACCTCGAGGAAGTCGCCGCCAGCCATCTGGGCGTGCAGGTGACCAGCCGCATGGTGCGCCGGCTGCTCTCGCGCTTCGAACGGAACAACCGGGGCCTGGCGCCGACGCTGCTGCACGATCTCGCGGGCCGCACGGACCAGCCGAGCAGGGAGAGTGCCGAGCTCCTGCGGGAGCGCCTGTTCCCGGCACTGGCCGACGCCCGACGCGCCAGCGACGCGATGCTCGTCCGCCTGTACGAGCGGCTCGCCGAGGCGCCCTCGGGTCAGCTTCGCCTGGGCGACGACTTCGCGGTGGATGCGATCTGGGACGAGGGCCTGGCGTTCGAGCTCGACGCGACGCTCACGGCGTTCCGGGCGTTGCGTGAGGTGGTGGAGATGGTCGCCGACCGGCTGGCCCAGGCCGACGATACGGAGCGCCGAGGCCGGGCGCTCAGTGAGCTAGGCGGGGCGTTACGACGGATGGACGCCATCTCGGACGGCCTCAACCGGACGCTGCGTCCGGCTCCGGGCGGACCGTCAACGGTGCGCTGGATGGAGCGCAGCGCGAGGAGCCAGAACGTGCAGCTCTCCGCAGTGCCGCTGGATCTCGCCCCGCTGCTGCGCGAGCTCCTATTCGATCGGCTGGACACGGTCGTGCTCACCAGCGCCACCCTCGCCGCGAGCGGCGACTTCGACTTCCTGGAGAGCCGGCTCGGACTCGGCGGCGAGAGCTCGCCGGTGACGGAACGGCAGATCTTCCCGTCGCCGTTCGACTACCCCTCACAGTGCCTGTTCGGGGTTCCCACCGACCTGCCGGAGCCCCGGGAGGATGAGGTGGGGCACGGGGCCGCGGTGGTGCAGATCGTGTGCGACCTGGCGTTCGCCTCCGACGGCGGCATGTTCGTCCTCTTCACCAGCCACGCCTCGCTCCGACGCGCGGCCGCGGAGCTCCGGATGGCGCTCGGCACCCGGTGGCCGCTCCTGGTGCAGGGAGAGGCCCCTCGCGATGTGCTGCTCCGCCGGTTCCGCGAGGCGGAGAACGCGATTCTCCTGGGCACGGACTCGTTCTGGGAGGGCGTGGACGTGCCCGGACGCGCGCTCCGCGCCCTGGTGATCAACAAGCTACCTTTCAAGGTTCCGACCGAGCCGCTCACCGCGGCGCGGCTGGAGCGGCTGGCCGAGGAGGGACAGGACGGCTTCGTCCACTACCTGCTGCCGCACGCCGCGCTCAAGCTGAAGCAGGGGTTCGGCCGGCTTGTCCGGAGCCGGAAGGACCTCGGGGTCGTCGTCTTGCTCGACAGCCGCGCGGTCACCAAACGATACGGTCCCATGCTGCTCGGCGGACTGCCGAGGGCGGAGCGGGTGGTGGGCACCTGGAGCCAGGTGCGGACGAAATGCGAGGATTTCTTCGCGAGGCACGGAATCGGAGCCATCGTATGACCGCGCTGCGCCCCTCGAAGATCATCGGCATCGGCCGCAACTACGTGGCCCACGCGAAGGAGCTGGGCAACCCGATGCCCGCCGTCCCCATCATCTTCTTCAAGCCGCCGACCTCCCTCATCGGTGATGGTGACGTTATCCGGTTGCCGGGCGTCTCCCAGAGAGTGGAGTTCGAAGCGGAGATCGGGGTGGTCATCGGGTCCCGGGCTAGGAATCTCAGCCCTGCCGAGGCGGTGCGCGCGATCGCCGGGTACACCTGCGTCAACGACGTCACCTGCCGCGACCTCCAGAAGGAAGACGGCCAGTGGGGGAGGGCCAAGGGGTTCGACACGTTCTGTCCGGCCGGACCCCGCCTGGCCCAGGGGCTGGACTGGCGCGACCTGGAGATCATCTGCAGGCTCAATGGGGAGGAGCGTCAGCGCGCCCGTGCAACCGACATGCACTTTCCGATTCCGGACCTGGTGTCGTTCCTCAGCGGCGTGATGACCCTGGAGCCGGGCGACCTCATCGCCACCGGCACACCGGCCGGGACCGCGCCGATGAAGGACGGTGACCAGGTCGAAGTGGAGATCCCCGGCGTCGGCGTGCTCACCAACCCAGTGAAGGACGACCATCGATGATCGAGATCAGTGCTCGGGTGAAGTCGTTGCCGGGCTACCCTTTGGCCGAGATCCCCGGCATCAAGCGCCGGCTGGTCGAGGCGGGCATGGACGTGATCGATCTCGGCGCCGGCGACAACGACACTCCGCCGCCTCGGATCGCCATCACCGCCATGAACGAGGCGCTCGCGGACCCGGCGTACAGCAAGTACGGCTTCCAGCAGGGCCTCCCAGCGTTCCGGCAGGCGGCCAGCCGGTGGGTCGAGGGCCGCTTCGGCCGGCGGTTCGACCCGGTCACGGAGATCCTGCCGCTGATCGGCTCCAAGGACGGGCTGGCGCACCTGCCGTTGGCGGTGGTGAACCCGGGCGACGCGACCATCGTACCCGAGCCGGGCTACCAGGCCTATCTCGGAGGGTCCATCCTGGCGGGGGCGGAGCCGTACATCGCCCCGCTACGGCGGGAGACCGACTTTCTCCTGGACTTCACTCGGATTCCGGAGGCGGTGCTGCGCCGCGCGAAGGTCGCGTTCGTGAACTATCCGAACAACCCGACGGCCGCGGTGGCGACGCCGGAGTATCTCGAGCGCTCGGTAGCGATCTGCCGGCGCCATGGGATCCTTCTGGCCTACGACAACGCGTATTGCGACCTGACCTTCGACGGGTATCGCGCGCCCAGCATCTTCGAGATCCCGGGCGCGGACGAGGTGGCGCTGGAGTTCTTCTCGCTCTCGAAGAGCTTCTCGATGACCGGCTGGCGACTCGGCTTCGCGGTGGGACGTGCGGAGCTGATTGGGGCGCTCACCCGGGTGAAGTCTTACGTGGACACCGGGCCGTTCCTCGCGGTGCAGAAGGCGGGTGCGGCAGTGCTCGACCACGCGCAGGAGATCGTCGCACCGATCCGGGAGGAGCTCCAGCTGCGGCGGGACGCCGCCGTGCCCGCGCTCCGGAAGGTCGGATTCGTGCTGGAGTCGCCCAAGGCGGCAATGTACCTCTGGGTGACGCTGCCCGAGGGTCTGCCCTCGGCCGCGTTCGCGCGCCGCGCCATGGAGGAGACCGGCGCGGTCGTGCTCCCGGGCAGCTCCTTCGGCCCCGCTGGTGAGGGCTACTTCCGGATCGCGCTCACGGTCGGAGCTGACCGGCTGCGTGAGGCTGCCGGCCGGCTGGGCCAGGTGCTTCAGGCCAGCCGGAGTGGGGAGCTTGCGACCACCGCTTGATCTCGGCAGGCCCCGCCGTCGCGGGCGCACCCCGTGGATCGCTCTTGGGATCAGCGTGGTGGCGCACTTGGTGCTGCTCCTGTTCGGTCGGATCAACGGACGACTTCCGGAGATTCCGAGGCGGCCCTCCCAGATCGTGGTGCTCGCACCGCCGTCGGAGGGACCGCGCGAGTTCCCGATGGTGTTCCGGCTCGGAGAGGAGCCGAACGGGCGTCGCGGACGCGGGCCCGCTCCGAGTCCCTCACTGCCGCGGCCGAACCCCGAGACACCGGTCGTGGTGGAGGAGCGCCCGCCCCGGCCCGCCGTGGAGCACGTGGACACAGGCGCTACTCCCGCGGCCTCACGGCCCCCCGCCATGATCGGCCGGATCGGCCCGGGGCTGGCGGAAGGTCGCCTCTGGGTGCGTGCCCTGCCGCTTCCTCCGAAGGAGCTGGCCGAGCGACTCAGCCAGGGAAAGCACGTCGAGCTGGTCGATAGCGCGGTGACCGCGATCGTGCAGGCGTACCTTGACTCGATCGCGGCCGATCCCGGTGCCCGCAACACCGGCCTGCCGAGCTGGACCACCAACGTGGCCGGGAAGCAGTTCGGCCTCGACTCCTCCCACATCTACGTCGCCGGCCTCAAGATTCCGGCCGCCGTGCTGGCCCTGCTGCCCATCCCGGGCGGCAACCTCGATCAGAATCGGGCCTACAACCACTTGATGGAGCTGCGGTCCGACCTGTACTACGCCGCGCAGCAGTCGCAGAATCTCAAGGAGTTCAGGGAGATGATCCGTGACATGCGCCTGCGCAAGGAACGGGAGGAAGAGTTCAAGCGAAACCAGCGCACCGCTCCTCCGCCGCAGGAGCCGCCCACCCCGTGAGCGCATGAAGCTGGTGGACACCAACGAGACGGTCGTCCTGGTGACCGGCTCGTCCCTCACGGCGGAGGAACGCGACCGACCGCTTGCCTATCTCCTGAAGGCGGAGATCGACCGGCGGGGCGAGGGCCACGCCTACCGGCGCGGCGTCGTGGTGGCCGATCTCTGGTATCTCGACAACCGCATCTTCCATCTCAACCCGACCGTCGCCATCGGCGGGCCGGGGGCGAACGGCGTGGCCCAGGAGTTCTCGGGGATCCTGCCCACCGTGTACAGCAGCGACGAGACGGTGTTCATCCAGGCGGATCTCGAGGGGGACCCGAAACGGGCGGCGCTGTGGGGGGCCAACGCGGCGGGCACCGCGCGGGCGGTCGAGGTATTCGCCACTCAGGGACTGCTGGACGACCTGCTCCGCCGGATCTGGAGGTTCCGCACCAGCGTCATGGTCTGACGGGCACGCACCCGTCGCCGCTCAGAGTCCCAGCAGGTCCGCGAGCGCTTTGTCCACGACCTCGGATGTCTTCCCGTCGATCACCCTCCGCAGCAGATCCACCGCCTCCAGCGGCAGGCTCTCGGGGTGCACCCGGTCGCGCTCGTAGCGCACGATGTGTCCCAGCGGGATCGGCGCCACCCGGGGCTCGTCTTCGTCCTCGTCCTCGTCCGAATCCTCGATCGACGCCTCGTAGGAGGAACCGGGCACGCTCGCCGCCCACGGCTCGTCCGGCTCGTCGTCTTCCTCGTCGGGCAGTGGCACCATGGCGTAGAGCTGGCACTGCACCCCGGGCGGCCCCGCCCGCGCCACCAGCACGACCTGCACCGGCTCGTCGAAGATGCCGTACTCGTCGATCTGCGCCCACGCCTCGGGCGGCATGACGGACCGGGCCACGAGACGGCCGTTTCGGAAGCTGCCCATGCACACCATGCCTTCGGGCACCCGTTCGTCTTCCACCAGGGCGACGGTGAGTTGTACGGGGTCCTCGGTGGCCGCGATCGCCGCGGGCACGGGGACGTTGCCCTCCGGGGTAGGGTCGGGCGTTTCGGGATCGCCGGGTTCGATGCTCATGCAGAATCAGTAGAGCGGTTGGCGGTGGGGGGCAAGCTCATGTCATCCCGAGCGAAGCGAGGGATCTTCCCGCACCGGCAAGATCCCTCGCTTCGCTCGGGATGACATGAGCTTGCACCCTACAGCCAACCGCTCTACTGATTCTGCATGAGCATCGAACCCGGCGAGCCCGAAACTCCCGACCCCACCCCGGAGGGCGACGTCCCTGTGCCCGCGGCGATCGCGGCCACCGAGGACCCCGTACAACTCACCGTCGCCCTGGTGGAAGACGA
>DATLHD010000045.1:0-11582 GCA_035540075.1 Gemmatimonadales bacterium | reverse complement strand
GGATACTCCAGGCGGCGCGCCTCGTCCACGGCGACGTCCACGCCCAGCTCCTCGAAGAGCCTGAGAATGGACCCGGTCTCCGCCGAGCGCGGGGTGTCGTGGTTGCCCGCGACGAGGACGATCGGCGCGTCGGGCAGCGCCTCGCGCAGCCGCTGGAATTGCTTGAAGGCGAAGACGATCGCCGCGTTGGTGGGACGGACGGAGTGGAAGAGGTCACCGGCGACGACGACGGCGTCCGGGCGCGCGGCGATGACCCCGTCCACCGCGAGGCGGAAGGCGCGGGCAACGTCCGCCTCTCGTTGGTTGATGCCGGACGGGGTTTGGCGATGATACTGCCGAACGCCCAGGTGGGGATCGGCGAGGTGAGCCAGTCTCACACCGGAAATGTCATGTGAGAACTGGATTTATCAAGCGCCGTAGCCGTCCTCACCCCGCCTGACCGCGGGGATGCCGCGGCGAGGCAGCACCACCTCGCCTGCGATGCGCTTGCCGAGGCAGGCGGTGAAGTAGGCGAGCGCGTCCCCGGGCCGCTCCCGGCGGGTCGCCGCCAGCGCTCGGCGCACGTCCTCCTGCCGGCGGCCTTCGATCGCGGCGTGGACCGCCTCGACGGTGATGCCGCGGTCGAGTGACCGCAGTCGGCGCGCGACCGCGTCGGGAAACGGGACATCGCCCGAGGGTGGGAACCGCTCGATGCCCTCGCGCCCTCCGAGCACCGACGGACGGGGGAACTTCACGAAGATGGGCTGGGTGAAGTGCGGATGACGCACCATCAGCTCGCCCTTGGGCAGGGTTGCCAGCTTGATCTTGGTCGCCGGAGATAGCGTGGCATAGCCTGGAGTGGCGAGCTCGTCGGCATCCATGCGGCCGTACACGGCGGTCCCCGCGTTCCCGACCACCCGGCGGTGCACCTGGGAACGGAACTGCTGGGCCGAGAAGAGCACCAGGCCGAGGTAGCGGCCGCGCTCGGAGAGGTCGAGCAGCATCTTGCGCACGTACGATTCTGGGCCGTCCGCGGGCGCGTACTTGTTGAGCTCGTCGACAAACACCACCACGTGGTCTACCCCGAGGTCGCGCCGCTCGAGGTGCTCGCGCAGCTTGGAGACCACGCGCGCGAAGACCAGATCCTGGGCCAGCGGATCGAGCCCGGCCACGTCCACCACGTGCACGCTGCGGTCCGCGAAGCTGCCCCAGGGCAGGTCGTTGGCCGCGCCGTCATCAGTCACCAGGCCCTTGGACCGGGTGGAGATGTTGCTCAGGCGGTTGCGCACCTTCCGGATGGTCGCGAGGTGGTGTGTCTTCCACACCTCGCCGCCCTTCCCCAGCGCCTCCATGAAATCGAAGATCGCCCGGAAGAACTCCTCGAGGTCCGCGAAGCTCTGCACCTGGAACGGCCGACCACGCAGCATGTCGTCCTGATACTCCCGCCCCACCACGCGCTCGGCCAGGAAGTCGATGAACGCGTCGGCCTTGGCATCAACGTCGTCGCGGTTGAGCACGACCTCGGCGTAGTCGAGCACCTCGCGCAGGCCCCACACGAGCGGCTGGGTATTGGCGGCGAGCGCCTCGTTGGTGCGCAGGGTATTGAGATTCACCCCGTCGGGCCGGTGGGGGGCGTAGTAGGTCACGTCGGAGAACGGTTCCGGCCGGAGCCCGAGGCGCTGGTACAGCCGGCGGTCCTCCTCGGAGAGATTACCCGGCTGGTCCAGGAAGCAGAGGTCGGGGCCCTTCACGTTGAAGCAGAGCGCCCCGACCGATCCCTTGTGCACGGGGAAGGTCTGGAAGATGCTGGCGAGCAGGAACTCGACCGCGCTGGTCTTGGTCGCGAGCCCGGAGACGCCGGTGATGTTCAGGTGGGCGGCCTCCGGCCCCAGGAGAAAGTCGCAGTCCAGATAAACCGGAGACTCCAACCCGCCGGCGGCGTAGAGGCCGACGGGCACGCCGCTGGGGCGCTCGCCCCCGGTGTAGGTGTCCATCCGGAGCGCAAGCAGCACGTCCGCATCGTCCGCCAGCCAGACCGGGCCGAGCGGCACAGGTTGGAGCGGCTCCCCTGGGATCTGCCGCAGGACCGCAGCGGTGAACAACCGGATCTCAGCCCGCGCGCTGGGCTCGTTGCCCGCAGCCACAGGATCGCCGTCCGCCCCGATCACCGCGTGCATCGGCGTGACCAGGTCGGAGTAGGCGAATCCGTCGGTCACCACCCCATACACCGTGCGGTCTCCCTCCTGCACCCGCACGATGGCGCCGATGCCGATCGGGCTCTCGCGCGCGGTCCAGAAGTGGAACTGGTGCGGCGTGGAGGGCTTCAGCTCGGTGGCGACGACGCGGCCGACGGGCTGAGCCGAGGCCGCGGACGAGAGATCGATCATGCCCGGCGAAACGGGATCCGCTCCCGCACTTCACGGAGTTCGCGCTCGCGGCGGCCCGCGTCCCACCCGAGCTGCGCGCCCACGAGGTCGGCGCACTCGTCCAGCTCAGCGCGTCCCGGGTCACCCACGGTGGCGATGCCCGTCCGGCCGAACACCGCGTCCGACAGCTTGCACACCATCTCGCTCCGGGCCGCGTGCACCACCTCGGCGCGCAGGATGTCGCTGCTCCCGACCCGTGCACCGAGCTCCGGGCGCTCGCCCACCAGACGGAGCACCTCGCCATAGGCGGACCCGTGGTCGTGGGCCAGACGCTCCGCGAGCGAGCGATCCACCCCTTCGGGGAGCGCGCCGGAAACCTCGCGGACCAACTCGTCGAAGTGGAAGAAGTCCCCGCCGTGGATCCGGGTGACCGCCGTCCGGCTGAGCCGCGCCGTGCGGCCCAGCTTGTCGTACACGAGGTCCACCGCGCGCTCCGCCACGCCGCGGGCTACGGTGTAGCGGTTGGAGATGGCGGAGATCAGCCCCTGCACCCCGTCCTCCCGCGCGTTGTCCACCACCAGCGGCCGCTTGCCGAAGCTCACGTTGCCGCCCTCCTCATCGCCCTTCTCGACCGGAAGCAGGCCGGCCATCACCAGGGCAACGTCGTCCATGGTGAGGCCGAGCTTGGGATCCGCCTCGGCGATCTCGTTGACGAAGTCGCTGACCTCGGCCTCGGTGACGCGGAGCCGGTCGGGCTCGTCACGCCAGATCAGGCTGTTGACACCAACCAGGGTCCGTCCCCGCCAGGGAACCATGAACAGGTGCCGCGGCCCGCGGGTGAGCACGGCGGAGGGGTCGCGATACTTGGTCTGGAGCGCGAGGGCGCGGCCGTCGACGAAGCGGCGCTTCAGCACCAGCGCCATGTCGCGCGAGAAGGGGACGCTCCGCGCCTTGCGCACGCCGGAGCGGACCAGCAACGCCTCGGCGTAGGGGCCGGCGGCGTTGATGACGGTCCGGGCTCGTACCTCGAACTTGTCCCCGCCGAGCCGGTCCTCGACCCGCACGCCAATGACCCGGCCTCCCTGGAGCACCAGGGAGGCCACCTCGCAGTAGTTGGCGACGGCCGCGCCGGCGCGGGCGGCGGTCCGCACCAGGGCCCACACGAGTCTGGGAGGGTTGAAGAGCTGGCCGTCGTAGAAGACGCCGGCCCCGGTCAGCCCTTCCTTATTGATCTCGGGGAACCACTCGAGCACCCGGCTGCGGGAGACGATCCCGGCTGCAGGGATCCGGCGGGCGGGATCGGTGATCCCCCGGTTCCGGTCCGCGGTCAGTGCGTTGAGCAGGGTGAACGCGACGCCGAGAATCTCCGGGCCCCGCATACCGTGCCCGTAGGTCGGTACGACGAACGGCATGGGTTGCACCAAGTGGGGCGCCATGCGGAGAAGGGCGCGGCGCTCGCCGCTCGACTCCCGGACCCGGACGACATCGAGGTGCTGGAGATAGCGGACCCCCCCGTGCACCACTTTCAGCGACTCGGCCGAGGTGGCCCCGCCGAAGTCGCCTCGCTCGAGCAGCGCGACCGAAAGCCCGCGCTGTGCGGCATCCCAGGCAGCGGCGGCCCCGGTAATACCGCCTCCCACGACGACCACGTCGAACTCGGTGCCCGCCAGGGCGGCCAGTGCCCGTGCCATCAGGCGTGCGCTCCCTCACGCGCATGCAGGTACTGCTCCACCGAGTGGATGCCGTACAGCAGACGATCCCAGCGGGGATCGGGGGTGGTGAGTGGAGCGCGCTCCGCCATGAGTCGGCGGGAGAGCTGGTCCGCGGTGGCAGCGTCGCCGTTGGCCGGCGCGACCTCGACCCGCACCAGGCCGTGGAAGAGGTCGCGCGCTTCCCATTCCCACAGGCGGAGCGCCCACGCGAGCACCGGAGCGACGCTACGACTCTGCGGCGCGAACACCGTGGTGCGATGCCCCTTGGGCAGGCGGAGGTAGCGCTCCAGCTCGGCGCCGTCGAACGGCAGGGCGGCATGACTCTTCGACACACCGACGGTGCGAAGGTCGGTCGCCCAGTCCGGACTCTCCGACAGGGAACCATCGACCACCAGCCACCCATCCGACATTCGCCGGAACCGGCGGCCTACCTCGAGCTCCAGCTGGCCGCGCGCCCGGTCGAGCGCCCGTCCGGCCAGCGTGAGATCGCGAATGGGATGGGCAGGCTCGTCCTCCCTGAGCGCGAGAGTGGTCAGGCCATCGAGCGCGTCTCCCGCCGCCTCGAGCGCCCGGGGCCGTGCGATCGCCAGGATGCGGCGGTCGGCCACGACCGTGCGGAGGCGGCCTTCACGCCGCTCGCGCACGGCGGCCGCGAGCTCCGCCAGGTAGATGGGCGCCGCGCCGGCGTAGGCGACCAGGTGCATCCGTTGCACGCCGTCGAGAAAGGCGAGGATGCCGGGCCAGGGCTCCGCGCGCCCAACGTCGCGGTACTCCAGGACGTCGCCCTCCACCAGCCGCGCGGGCCGGATGCACGCCTCTTCGGCGCGGCCGCTGCTAGATTCCGGTAATCCGGCGGCCGGCGTGAGTCCCCTCACTCCCAGGCGGCGCCGGAGCACCGTAAGATTCGGAATGGGCATGCCGAATAAGGTAGCGAGTGAGATGCGTGAGCGCCTCGCCGCCGTCCTCGAGACGACTGGCGAGCTGGAGCGGAATCGGTCCGAACTGATCCGCCAGATGCGCGACACGATGGCCGAGATCAGGGCGCTGCGGCAGCAACTGCTGCCCCCCCCGAAGGGCAACGGGGTGGCGGCTTCCGCCGCCAGGTTCGCGGAGAAGTTCCACTTGACCGCGCGGGAGCTGGAGGTGGCGATGCTGCTCTCGAGCGGCGCCCCCAACGTCGCCATCGCGAAGGCGCTGAGCATCAGTGAGCACACTGCCCGCCACCACACCCGTCACGTCCTCGTCAAGCTGAGGCTGCACTCGCGCGCGCGAGCGGCCGCGCTCATAGCGCGCGAGCTCGGCGCCGCTGCCCCACCGTTTTCCTGACCCCTGCTTCCTGATTGCACGTTCGTCATCGCACGCCGGCTCTCGACCTTGAGGCAGGCCGACCGGATCGTGGTGCTGGAGCTTGGACGGATCGCGGAGATGGGGAGCCACGACGAGCTGGCGTCGCGTGGTGGATACCTACGGAGAGATCACGCTTCCTCGAAGGAGCTGAACGGCGGCACGTTGGTCATCCAGAATCCGGCCAGCCCCCCCTGCTGATCCACTTCGATATAGAAGCTGTCCGCGGCCCGGACGACCTCGACCGGACGGCGGACCCCGATGGAGAGGTGGAACACACTCTCGGAGGCGTTGGTCTCGACCGAGAGGTTGGACTCCACCTCGACCGATGCCACCCCACCCCTGGACCCGGCGGAGGCGAGCACCACGCGGCCATCAGTGAGCCGGGCAGGCACCTGGATATCCGAGCGGGTGGAGACCTCCGGCCAGACCACCATGTCGATCCCGCAGACCACCCCACTGTTGATGTCGAGGACCGCCACCGAGCCCTCCGCGTCGGTCAGCTCGACCGACCCGGTCAGCCCGCCGGCCTTGCGGTTGCCCTTGAAGGCGCCGGAGAGGATATCGGTCTCCGGATCCCACCGCCAGCCGATCGACGGCAACGCCCCGGCCAGGGGCTCGATCTTCGCCTCCATCAGGGAGCGGCCGGCTTTAGGCGGCACGGGCGGGTTCCAGCCGCTGGATGAGGCGAAGGATCCTGTCCAGGGCCGCCTCCAGCTCGGCATCGGATACGGCGTAGCTGAGCCGGACCCAACGGTCGTCGCCGAAGGCGGCGCCGGGCACGAGCGCCACCCCCTCCTGCTTCATCAGCTGCTCGCAGAAGACGGTCCCCGTCAACGGGTCCTCCTCTCGGATCCCGTCCACCCGGAAGAAGAAATAGAAGGCGCCGTGGGGCTCCACGAACTCGACCCCGGGCGCGTCGCTGCGGAACCGGCCGACGAGGTAGTCGCGCCGGCGGCGGAAGGCCGCCAGCATGCGGTTCACTTCGGCGTCCACCTTCTCATCGCTGAACGCGGACGCTGCCGCCCACTGCGCCGGGTGGTTGGCGCCGGTGGTGGTGTGCGACTGGAATGCCGCCATCGCCTTGGCCAGGTGCGGCGGCGCGAGCGCGGCGCCGATCCGCCAGCCGGTCATCGCGTAGGCCTTGCTGGCCCCGCAGATGACCACGGTGCGCTCCAGCAGCTCGTCGGAGAGATCGAGCATGGACGGTGCGGCGCCGGGACCGTAGTTGATGCGACGGTAGATCTCGTCGGCGATGATCCAGACGTTGTTCTTCCGCGCCCACTCGGCGATCGCGCGCAGCTCGGCGAGCGTGTAGACGGCGCCGGTCGGGTTGCAGGGCGAGCAGAGGATCAGACCGCGGGTGGTCGTGGTGTGCTGGCGGTCGAGGTCCTTGGCGCTGACCTTGAGGCCCCACTCCACGTCGCCCGGCACCAGGACGGGCTCGGCCCGGCAGAGGTGAACGATCTGGGGGTAGGACACCCACGCCGGCGCGGGAATCAGGACCCGGTCCTTGGGTCCGAAGAGCGTGAAGCACGCGTTGAAGATGGACTGCTTGCTGCCCGAGCTCACCACGATGTTGTCGGGATCCACGACCCGCCCGCCGGACATCCGGCTCAGGTTCGCGGCGATGGCACGCCGCAGCTCGACGATACCGATGTTGGCCGGATACCGGGTCATGCCCTTCTGGATCGCCTGGATCCCCGCCTGGGCCGCCGGCGACGGCGTGTCGAAGTCCGGCTCTCCGACCCCGAGATCGTACACGTCCTCGCCGGCGGCCTTGCGACGCTTGGCCTCGTTGCTAATGGCCACCGTCTCGGAGGCCTTGAGATGCTGAACGTTGGGGGACAGCTGATCGGGCATTCGGGCGTCCGGAGATAGTGATTGGTCGGCTGTGAGGGAGAAACTTCTCCTCCGGCACGGGGAAGTCAACCGGCGGCCTTGGCGCTTGCGCGCATCGCTCTTAGGTTGGCTGCGCCACTCCAGCGAGGCTCGCGTGCCGTCATTCGAAGATCTTCATCTCGCCCCTCCCATCGCCGGCGCCCTCGAGCGGCTGGGCTGGACCGCCGACACCGCGGCGCTCCGGGAGGCGGCCCCGACGGCCGCGCGGGGGCACAATCTGGTGCAGGTCGCCCCTCCTGCCCCGGCGTACGCCGTCCCCGCGCTCGCCGGGATGCTGAGTCGCCTGGGCCAGGGCCGCCGCGGTCTCCTGCTCGCCGCCGAGGCCCATCTGGCCGAATGGGGCTCGCTGGCGGCGGCGCTCGGCGGCGAGGTGCTCCGGATCCAGGTCGCCCGCGGGACCGGCAGGGCCACACGCCGGCTCAAGGCCGGCGAGGTGGATCTGCTCGTGGCCACGCCGGAGACGGCGCTCGCCCTCCTGCGGCGGTCGGCGCTGGGACCGGAGTCGGTCGCGAGCGTGTTCCTGGCCTGGCCGGAGAGCTGGCCGGATGGCGAGAGCCTCGCCCCATTCATGCAGGACCTGGACAAGGATGCCCAGCGCATCGTCGTCACCTCGTCGCCCGAGCGAGCCGCCGACCTAGTGGAGCGATACGCGAGGCGGGCACTCACCGTGGGCTCCCCACCCCCCGAGACGGCGCGCCCGGCGCCGGCGGGACCGGTGAGGACCGTCGCGGTGTCCTGGGAGCGTCGGGCGGCGGCCTTGTCCGACCTGGTGGAGGTCATGGATCCCGCGTCCGTGGTCGTGTGGACGGTGGACCGCTCGCGCCACGGCGACATCGCCCGCGCGTTGCCGCTCGGCGATCCCGCGGTTCGCCTCGTCACGGGAGACGCCCCGACGGCGGCGGCGGTGGTGGCGTTCGACCTGCCGACGCCCGAGCGGCTCCGTCAGCTGCTCACGGCCGGCGAGGTCGTGCTGCTGGTGCCGCCCGGCACCGACACCTTCGTGGACCGCATCGCCTCACCGCGCCGACCCCTGCGCCTGCCCGGCGCGGCGGAGACGGTCGCGTCGGAGGCAGCCGCGTGGCGGGCAACCGTCGCCCGCGCGCTCGAGGAGCGGAAGCACGACGCGGCGATACTCACGCTGGCGCCGCTGTTCGAGCGCTACGACCCCGCGGCCGTGGCGGGGGCGGTCTTCCATCTCTGGACCACGGCCTCCGCGGCGCCGGCCACGCCGCCACCCCCGGAGATCCCCGCCACGGCGAGGATCTACGTCGGCGTCGGGAAGAAAGACGGCGCCACGGTGAGCGACCTCGTCGCCGTGCTCACGAAGGAAGTGCGGGTAGAACGGGGGAAGATCGGGCGGGTCGAGCTGAAGGACGCGTACTCGCTGGTGGAGCTGCCGGCCCAGGAAGCCGAAGGGATCGCCCGGGCGCTCTCGGGAGCGACCATCCGGCGGAAGCGGGTGACGGCCAGGGTGGATCGTGGGCCGGCGAAGCCGGCGCGAGCCGTCCGGCCGCCCCAGCGCCGCGGCTGAGCGATTCGCCGCCCTCAGCGCTTTCGGTTCACCATCTCCTTCAAGGCCTTGGCCGCCCGGAATGCCGGGACGATCGAGGCCTTGAGCGTGAGGGAGGCCCCCGTCCTGGGGTTCTTCACGGCGCGCGCCGCCCGCCGGCGGAGCTCGAAGTGACCGAAGCCCGAGATCGCGATCTTCCCGCCGCGCTTCAGCTCCGAGGCGATGATGCCGCCCTGTGCGAAGAAGAGATCGGTGATCTCCACCGCACGCGCGCGGGTGACGCCGAGACGCTTGGCGACCGCGTTCACGATCTCCTGCTTGTTCACCGGAGCTCCTTGGAGCAGCGAGGGGCACGAATATCGTAACGGCGACGAGCGCGACGCAAGGTGGCTGGAGATTGCGGCGACGAGCGTGCATTTTCGGCGATCTCTCCCGGCCCCAACGGAGTCTCCATGAACTACGGCCAGCATCCCGGCTGGATCGAAGTGATCTGCGGCGTCATGTTCAGCGGCAAGAGCGAGGAGCTGATCCGCCGGGTCCGGCGGGCGATCATCGCGCGCCGCCGGGTGCAGGTCTTCAAGTCCCACTTGGATGCGCGGTACACGGGGCTGTACAGCGTCTCCAGCCATGACGGCACCGAGCTGGAGGCCACACCGGTGGACTCGGCGGCGGAGATTTTCCGGATCATCCGGCCCGGCGTGCAGCTGGTCGCGATCGACGAGGCCCAGTTCCTCGATCCGGATATCGTGGGGGTGGCGACCGCGCTCGCGACGCGCGGGGTGCGCGTGGTCCTGGCGGGGACCGACACCGATTTCCGGGGCGAGCCGTTCGGCTCGATGGGCGAGCTGATGGCGGTCGCGGAGATGGTGGACAAGCTCCAGGCCATCTGCGTCGTCTGCGGCGACCCCGCGTGCCGCAACCAGCGGCTGATCGACGGCCGGCCGGCGCGCTACGACTCGCCCACGATCATGGTCGGCGGGCGGGAGAGCTACGAGGCGCGCTGCCGGCACTGCCACAAGGTGCCGCGCAGGGACGAGGATCAGACCCGGCTGCTGTGACATGCTGAACGTCGCGCTCACCGGCAACATCGCGGCCGGCAAGTCGTCGGTGGCGGAGCTGTTTCGCCGCTGGGGCGCCACGGTCCTCGACGCCGACGCGATCGTGCGCGAGGTGCAGCGGCCGGGGACGCCGGTGACGCGCAGGATCGCGGAGCGGTTCGGCGACGCGGTGGTGCGGCCCGACGGCTCGCTGGACCGTCCGGCGCTGCGCCGGATCGTCATGGCGGACCCCGATGCCCGCGAGGCGCTCGAGCGCATCGTGCATCCAGCCGTCTATGCCCGGCGGGCCGAGCTGGCGGCGGAGGCGGAGGCGCGCGGCGATCGGGTTGTGGTGAGCGACATCCCGCTGCTGTTCGAGTCCGGTGACCCCGAGGCGTTCGACGCGGTGGTGCTGGTGGACGCGCCCGAGCCGGTGCGGCTCCGCCGACTGCTGGAGCAGCGTGGCCTGAGCGAGGCAGAGGCGCTGGAGATGATCCGTGCCCAGATGCCGGCCTCGGCGAAGCGGGCGCGGAGCCACTCCGTCATCGACAACGATGGCGATCTCGCCGCGCTGGAGCGCGCGACGTCGGCGGTGTGGCGCGCGCTCATCGCCGGCGCTTGACCTCGACGGCGCGTCCATCTATCCTCCCTGCCGCCACCCCATGATGGAGCCCACCTTGTCCAATGTTCCGGACGATCTCCGCTACACCAAAGAGCACGAGTATCTCGCGCGCACCGGTGATCCCGCGGTCGTCCGCATCGGCATCACCGACTACGCGCAGGGCGAGCTGGGGGACGTCGTGTTCGTGAACCTCCCCAAGGTCGGCGACAAGATGGACGACCATCAGTCCTTCGGCACCATCGAGGCGGTCAAGGCGGTCTCCGAGCTCTACGCGCCCGTCGCCGGCGAGGTGGTCGAGGTAAACGCGTCGCTGGAGAGCGATCCGGCGGCCGTCAACCGCGATCCCTACACCGAGGGCTGGATGATCGCGCTTCGGGTGAAGAATCCGTCCGATCTCGATGGGCTGCTCTCGCCCGGGGACTACCGGAGCCACATCGGGGAGTGATGTAACCGTGAGGCCGGTCGTCCGCTGGAATTGCCTTGCCAACACCGTCACATCGCAGCGATGCCCCGGGGTCGTGTCCTCGGGGCGTTTTCTTTCAAGGGCCCCCAGGTCATGACCACTGTCCATCGCGCCGCATCGTCCACGCCCGAGCTCCACGTCCTGCACCCCAGCCACTTCGCCTACCGGCACATCGGCCCCCGGCGGCCCGATGTGGGCGAGATGCTGGCGGTCCTGGGCTACGACTCCATCGAAGCCTTCATCGACGCCGTGGTGCCGGAGGAGATCCGGCTCCGCCGCCCACTCGCGCTGCCGCCCGGCCGGAGCGAGCGCGAGGTGCTCCAGGCGCTACGCGGGCTCGCGGGCATGAACCGCGTGTACCGATCCTACATCGGCATGGGCTACGCCGGTTGCTTCACGCCCCAGGTGGTCCAGCGGAACGTGCTGGAGAACCCCGGCTGGTATACCGCGTACACGCCGTACCAGGCGGAGATCTCCCAGGGCCGCCTGGAGGCGCTGCTCAACTATCAGACGGTGGTGTCGGACCTGACCGGGCTGGACGTCGCCAACGCGTCGCTGCTGGACGAGGCGACCGCGGCGGCGGAGGCCATGAATCTCACCCTCGCGGTCGGCAAGCACGCGGGCACGCCGGTGTATCTGGTGGACGA
>DATLHD010000044.1:0-7005 GCA_035540075.1 Gemmatimonadales bacterium | reverse complement strand
GGAACGATCCGCTCCTTGCGCCCCTTGCCGCGCACCTTCGCCTGGTCCGACAGGAGATCCATGTCCTCCAGGTTCATCCCGCTCAGCTCGGAAAGTCGGATGCCGGTGGAGTAGAAGAGCTCCAGCATCGCGAGATCGCGGGTGGGGGCGAGCTCGTCGCCCGCGGCGCGGCTCTCCACCCACTCGAACAGCCGCTCGGTGTGCTCCCGGTCGAGATAGGTGGGCAGCCGCTTGTCGATCTTGGGGACCTTGGCCGCGCGCGCGGCGGCATTGGCGACGCCGTGGTGCAGCTGGAGGTAGCGGTAGAATGAGCGCACTGCCGACAGCGAGCGCGCGGCCGACCGCTTCGAAAGCCCACGTCGCTGGAGCTCGCCCAGGAACCCGCGCATGCCGAGCCGGTCCACCGTATTCCACTTCCATCGACCGCCGTAGTGGCGGTCGCAGAACTCGGTGAACGCCGAGAGGTCGCGGCCGTAGGCCTTCACGGTATGAGGTGACTGGCCCTTTTCCTTTTCGAGATGGGTCAGGAACTCGGTTACCTCCCGCCGTTGCTTGACGCTCATCTTCAGGACAGCGGAGATGTCACCCTGAGCGCAGCAAAGGGGGCCATGCCGGCATGGGCTCCTTCGCTTCGCTCAGGATGACACACCCGATCGTCGCTCCACTGACCCGCCCTCACCCGACCTCCGACAGCCAGTCCGAGAAATCCGCCTGCGCCCGCTCGACCAGAAGCTCCTTCTTGCGGTCCTTGGACATTCGTCCCTGCACTTCCAACGGCTCCAGCAGCCCGAAGTTCGCATTCATCGGCTGGAAGTGCCTCGGATCGGCGTCGCGCAGGTAACGGTAGAGCGCGCCGAGCATCGTGGTCGGGGGCGGGACGGTGGCTGGGTGCCCGCACAGCCGCCGCGCGAGGTTGATGCCCGCGAGCAGCCCGGTGCCGAGCGACTCGGTATATCCCTCGACCCCGGTGAGCTGCCCCGCGAAGAAGAGCCGGTCGTCGTCGCGCGCGGCCAGCGCGGGGCCGAGTGCCGCCGGGCTGTTGACGTACGCGTTTCGGTGGAGGCTCCCGTAGCGCAGGAACTCCGCGTCCTCGAGTCCAGGCAGCATCCGCAACACGCGCTGCTGCTCGGCGATCCGGAGCCTGGTCTGGAACCCGACCAGGTTCCACATCTGCCCCGCGCGGTCTTCGCGGCGGAGCTGGACCACGGCGTGCGGCTCCCGGCCCGTGCGCGGGTCGGGGAGCCCCACCGGCTTCATGGGGCCGAAGCGCAGGGTCTCGCGGCCCCGGCGCGCCATTTCCTCCACAGGGAGGCAGCCCTCGAAATAGGGCACCTGGTCGAAGTCGTGGGCCTGGTACTGGTCGCCCGCGATCAGCGCGTCAAGGAAGCGCTCGTAGCCTTCGCGGTCGAGCGGCACGTTGAGATAGTCGTCGCCCCCACCCTTGCCGTAGCGGGAGAGCGCGTAGAGACGATCGTGATCGAGCGAGTCGTCCGCCACCACCGGCGCGATGGCATCGTAGAACGCGAGGGACGTAGTCCCCAAGCGGGCGGCGATCGCGTCCGCCAGCCGGTCGGAGGTAAGCGGGCCGGTGGCGACAACCGCCGGCGAGGGGAGCTCGGTCACCTCGCCGCGTGCGACCGTGATGTTGGGGTGCGAGGTGACCCGATCGTGCACGGTACGGGAGAAGATCTCGCGGTCCACCGCGAGCGCGGTGCCGCCCGGCACCCGTGCCTCGTCCGCGCAGGGGAGCAGCAGGCTCCCCAACGAGCGCAGCTCGGCCTTGAGCAGCCCGTGCGCGTTGGTGAGGTCCACCGACTTGAAGGTGTTGCTGCAGACCAGCTCGGCGAGACGATCGGTGCGGTGCGCGGGGGTGGGGACGACGGGCCGCATCTCGTGCAGGGTCACCCGGACGCCACGCTCCGCCAGCGCCCAGGCCGCCTCCGAGCCGGCGAGCCCGCCGCCGACGACGGTGGCGTTCACGCCAGCGCCACCTCCTCGGGCTCGGCGAGGACGATCTTGTGCTTGCAGCGGAGGCAGGTGCGGGTCTCCCCCTCGGCCTTGCTCACCTTCTTCTCCATGCCGACCCAGCCGCACTCGGGGCAGGTCTCCACCACCGGGCGATTCCAGGTGGAGAAGTCGCAGGCCGGATAGCGAACGCAGCCCCAGAACGACTTGCCCCGCTTGGTGCGCCGCTCCGCGAGGTCGCCCTCGAGGCACTTGGGACACTTCACGCCGATCGGAATCGCGCGGGTGCCCTTGCACGCCGGGTAGGTGGTGCAGGCGAGGAACTCGCCGAAGCGGCCGGTCTTGATCACCATGGGCGAGCCGCACAGGTGGCACTTCTCGTCGGTGGGCCGGTCGGGGGCGCGCTGCTTCTTCAGCGACTTCACGTAGTCGCAGGTGTCTTTGTACTTGGTGCAGGCGAGGTAGGGCCCGAACCGCCCGGTCTTGAGCTCGATCGGCGAGCCGCACTTGGGACAGCGCTCCTTGGCCAGCTCCGCGGGGTCGAGACCGTGAGCGTCGGCTACCAGGGCGGTCATGTCCACCGCGTCCAGCGCCTTGGTGAACGGCCCGTAGAAGTCCTCGAGCACCTTCTGCCAGCCCAGCTCGCCCTCCTCGACCCGGTCCAGCTCGTTCTCCATCCCGGAGGTGAACTCGACGTTGAAGATCTCGGGGAACCTGGCCACCATGATCTTCTCCACCAGCTCGCCCAGCTCGGTGGGGAAGAAGCGCCGCTGCTCCACCCGGACGTACTCCCGCGCGGACAGCGTCGAGATGATCGCGCTGTAGGTGGACGGCCGGCCGATGCCCAGTCGCTCCAGCTCCTTCACCAGGCTGGCCTCGGAGAAGCGCGGCGGCGGCTCGGTGAAGTGCTGCGAGGGGGTGATCTCCTTCACGTCCACCCGGTCGCCCTGCACCAGCGGCGGAATCGGGGAGAGATCCTCCACCTGCCGCCCTTCCTCCTTCTCCCGTCCCTCGGTGTACAACACATGATAGCCGTCGAACACCATGACCGACCCGGTGGCCCGGAACAGGTACCGGCCGAGATCGAACTCGACCACCGTCATGTCGTAGACGGCCGGGTTCATCTGCGAGGCGACGAAGCGCTGCCAGATCAGCTGGTAGAGCCGGAACTGATCGGGTGAGAGATACGACTGCACCTGGTCGGGGTGCCGGCGGACGTCGGTGGGCCGGATCGCCTCGTGCGCGCCCTGCACTCGGGCGTTCTTCCGATCGCTGTACGCGTTGGGCTGCGCGGGGAGATACGCCTTGCCGTAGCGCTCGCCGATGAGCTCCCGGGCGGCGGCCACCGCGGTATCCGCCACGCGGACCGAGTCGGTCCGCATGTAGGTTACCAGGCCCACCGGCCCTTCCTCCCCGACATCGATGCCCTCGTAGAGATCCTGGGCAGTCCGCATGGTGCGCCGCGACGAGAAGCCGAGCTTCTTGGCTGCCTCCTGCTGGATGGTGCTGGTGGTGAACGGCGCGCCCGGCCGCTTGTTCCGGCGGCGCTGCTCCACCTTGGTGACGACGAACGGCAGCGTGCGCACCGCGTCCACCACCGCGCGGGCGTCGGCCTCGTTGTGGAGCTGGGGCTTGTGGCCGTCCAACTTGACCAGGGAGGCCTCGAAGGCCTGCCCCTTGCCCTCGCACAGCGCCTCTATGGTCCAGTACTCCTGCGACTTGAAGGCGCGGATGTCCCGCTCGCGCTCGACGATCAGACGGAGCGCGACCGTCTGTACCCGGCCGGCGGAGAGTCCGGTCTTGATGGTGCGCCAGAGGATCGGGCTCGCCTTGTAGCCCACCAGCCGGTCGAGGATCCGGCGGGCCTGCTGGGCGTCCACCTTCCGCTCGTCGATCTGCTTCGGCTCCTCCATCGCGGCGAGCACGGCGTCGCGGGTGATCTCCTCGAACAGGACCCGGTGGACCGGGACCTGGGAGTTGATCTGGTCGGCCACGTGCCAGGCGATCGCCTCGCCCTCCCGGTCGGGGTCGGGCGCGAGGTAGATGGTGGAGGCGGCCTTGGCGGCCTTCTTCAGCTCCGCGAGGGTCTTCGTCTTTCCTTTAATGGTGACGTACTTGGGCTCGAACCCGCGCTCCACGTCCACCCCCAGCTCGCGGGTGGGGAGATCTCGCAGGTGCCCGACGGTGGCCTTCACGTCGTAGCCGGACCCCAGGTATTTCCCGATGGTCTTGGCCTTGGTAGGCGACTCGACGATGACGAGCGCACCCCTGCCCCGGCCCGCCGCCGCGCCGTCGCGACCGGGCTTCGCGGCCTTCGTCCGGGACGGGGCCTTGGGCTTGACCGCGCCGTCGGCAGGCGCGGCCAGGGCCGTCTTGCCGCGGGCCTTGGCCGGCTTGGAGGCAGCCCCCTCGCTGGGGCTCGGGGCAGGCTTCTTTACCGCTCGCTTGGGTCGTGTCGCCATGTGTGGAGTGTAATCTCCGGTGTCACCATGTGGTCAATTTCGGGCCCAGCAAGAAAGGGGCGGGAGTGGGCTGGCGCAAGCCAACGGAATGTAAGTCATTACGCTGTGGTCACTTGCTGTCATCCCGAGCGAAGCGAGGGATCTTGCCGGTGCGGGCAGGATCCCTCGCCCCACTCGGGATGACAGGTCTTGGCTACCATCCTCCGTGCTTGCGGGCCACGTCCAATACCCCCGCCACCACGCGTGCGGCATCCTGCTCCGCCGCCACCTCAAAATCGGCGAGCTTGTAAAACGGTTCCCGGAGCTCGAGGAGCTTCCGCATTTGCCCCACCCGGTCATTGCTCTGGAGAAGCGGTCGAGCCTCCCCCTGATCCGCCCGCTTCTCGGCTGTCTTGGGCTGGCAACGGAGATAGACCCGGAGACAGCGGGACTGCTCGGCCCAGTGCATGTGCCCCGGCTGCGCTGCCCATCCCCCGCCGGGGACGATCACGGCCGGCTCCTCGGCGGCCACCGCGGCCTGCACCGCCTTGTGCTCCATCTCCCGGAAGCGGGGCTCTCCCACCATCCCGAAGATCTGGGCCACCGGCATGCCCATCTCCCGCACCAGGAGCTGGTCGATGTCGAACAGACGCGCGCCGAGCGCCTCGGCCACGTCGTGGCCGACGGTGCTCTTGCCGCAGCCCGGAAGCCCGACCAGCACCAGGTGGCGGGGCATCAGCCGGCCCCGGCCTCGCCGCGGCCGACGCTCCAGCGGGAGCCGAGGGACGCCACGTATGCCTGGTGGTTGCGCCGCATCTCGCCCATCGAGTCGCCGCCGAACTTCTCCAGCATCGCGTCCGCCAGCGCGATGGCGACCATCGCCTCCGCAATGACGCCGAGCGCGGGCACCGCCGTCACGTCCGAGCGCTCGCTCTGGGCGTTGGCCGGCTCGCCGGAGGCGAGGTCCACCGTGGGCAGGGGGGACATGAGGGTGGAGATCGGCTTCATCGCCACGCGGGCCACCACCGGCTCGCCGGTGGTGATCCCCCCCTCGAGACCGCCGGCATTGTTGCTCTGCCTCCGGAAGCCGCCGCGGCGGTCGCCCTGGATGGGCGGATGAGGAGTCTCGCTCGCGTAGATCGCATCGTGCACCTGGGAGCCGGGCCGGCGTGCCGCCTCCACGCCCATACCGATCTCCACGGCTTTCACCGCGGGGATGGACATGAGAAGACCGGCCAGCCGCCCGTCGAGCTTCCGGTCCCAGCTCACGTGACTGCCAAGGCCGACCACGACGCCGCGGGCCACCACTTCCACCTCGCCGCCGAGGGTATCCCCCGCCTTCTTCGCCTCGTCGATGCGGCGCACGATCTCCGGCTCGACCGAGCGGTCGAGTACCCGGACCTCGGAGCGATCCGCAGTCTCATTGAGCGGGACCGGCAGCTCTGCCGGCCGCGGCACGGTGACACCACCAAGACTCACCACGTGACTTCCCACCTCCACTCCGAACTCGTCGAGGAGCCGCCTGGCCAGCGCGCCTGCCGCGACGCGCGCCGCGGTCTCGCGCGCGCTCGCCCGCTCCAGGATGTCGCGCGCGTCGAGACGATCGTATTTCAGCACGCCGGCAAGGTCGGCGTGGCCGGGCCGGGGTCGTGAGACGCGCCGGCGGCGCAGCTCTCCCACGGCTTTGCCGTCGGCCGCCTCGGGCGCCATGATGTCCTCCCAGTTGGCCCAGTCGCGATTGGCGATCAGCATCGCGACGGGCGAGCCGAGCGTCTCGCCGGCGCGTACCCCGGCGAGCCAATCGATGCAATCGCGCTCGATCTTCATCCGCGCGCCGCGGCCGTAGCCCTGCATCCGGCGGCCGAGGTCGCGGTCCACCGCCTCCGCGGTGACCGGCAGTCCCGCGGGCAGCCCCTCCACGACGGCCACGAAGGCCTTGCCATGGGATTCGCCGGCGGTGGTGAAGCGCAGGTGCATGCTTGCCTCGGCGGTAGCCGTCGGAAATGCTGAACGGCGGAAGGATAACCATTCCGCCGTTCAGCCGTACCGACTTACTGACTTACCGCCTTACCGCCTTACCGCCTACTCCTGCGTCATCCCGTCGTCGGTGATCCGCGGTGTCACCAGGATGATCAGGTCACGCCGGCTCTCCCGGTCTTCGCTGAAGCTGAAGAGTTTGCCGACGATCGGCAGCCCCGACAGCAGCGGGATGCCGCTCCGGTTCTTCTCGACCTCGGTGACCGTGAGGCCGCCGATGACCGCGGTCTGGCCGTCGTCCACCAGCAGCTGGTTGTCCGCCTTCTGCTTGGCGAACACGAAGCCCAGGTCGGCCTCGGCCAACAGCTGAAGCGCGGAGCGCTCGGTATGCAGGGTCATGAGGATCCGGCGGTCGTTGGTCACGTGCGGCGTGACGGTGAGCCGGATACCGGTCTCCTTGAACTGCACATTCGCCCGGGCCGCGCTGGAGGAGCCGGAGGAGGCGTCGATGACTCGGACCGGCGTCTCCTGACCCACGAGAATGTCCGCCTGCCGGTTGTCCAGCGTCGTGATGACCGGCTCGGCCTGGATGTCGGCCAGCTGCGAGGTCTCCAGCGCGCTG
>DATLHD010000043.1:0-5053 GCA_035540075.1 Gemmatimonadales bacterium | reverse complement strand
CACACCTCACGACGCACACCGCCGAAGTCCACCCGGCCCATGGCCAGGCCGCGGTCGTCATGGATCTCGAGGATGCGCCCCGGAATACCCAGACACATGTCAACCTCCCGCGCTCATCCGCATGGCCGCCACAGCCGCCTGACCGTAGCTGATCGCGCCGTCGTTGGGCCCGAGCCGCCTCGGCACGAGCACCTGAAGCCCGCGCGCCTCCAGTTCCTCCCGCACCGACACCAGCAGCCGAGCGTTCTGGAACACCCCGCCGCCCAGCGCGACGAACCGGAGCCCCTCGCGCTCGCAGGCGGAGACAGCCAGCCCCGTGATAGCGTCGGCGACAGCAGTGTGAAAAGCAGCCGCCAGATCCTCCGGGGTTTCACCGCTGCGGCGCCGCTCCCCCAGCTCGACCAGCAGCGGCACCGGGTCGAGGACCCAGGGCTCCCCGCTCGGCGGTAGGACGGGAGGGCTCACGGCGCTGGCGAGGCGCCTGCCAGCCAGCGCCTCCAACTCCATCGCCGCCTGACCCTCGTAGGCACTCACTCTCCGGACGCCGAGCACCGCCGCGGCCGCGTCGAACAGCCGACCGAGCGAGGAGGCGAGTGGCGCGTTGAGCCCGGCGGTAACTTGCCGCTCGGCCACCGCCCGTTCCCGAGGGTTCACGCCCTCGAACGCCAAGCTGAACGCGGGTGCGGCCGCGGGCTCGAGTGACAGGTAGCCGCAGGCAGCCCGCCAAGGCGTTCGCGCGGCGAGATCGCCGCCCGGCATCGGTGCGTAGCGGAGATGAGCCAGGCGGCGGTACGAGTCCAGGTTGCAAGCGAGCAGCTCGGCTCCCCAGATCCGCCCATCATCACCGTAGCCGGTGCCGTCGCAGGCGATGCCCACGACCGGCTCGGTCCGACCGTGCTCCGCCATCACCGCGGCGATGTGCGCGTGGTGGTGCTGGACCGGGATGACGCGTGCCAGCCCCATCTCCTCCGCAAGGCGGGTGGAGAGATATCCCGGATGCAGGTCCCGTACGGCAACCTCGGGCGCGAGGTTGAACAGCCGCCGGAGCCGGTCCAGGACCTGTCGGAAGTGCTCGACCGTCTCCAGCCCCTCCAGATCGCCGATGTGCTGGCTGATCCAGGCCCGGTCGCCTTGGGCTAGAGTCAGCGTGTTCTTGAGGTGGGGGCCGACCGCGAGGAGCGGGACGGGGGTCGCGACCGGCAACTCCAAGGGGGCGGGAGCGTAGCCGCGCGCCCGCCGGAGGAGAATAGGAGTCGCGCCTGCGACCCGCACGACCGAGTCGTCGTAGCGGCTCACGATCTCCCGATCGTGGAGCAGGAACCCGTCGGCGATGTCGCCGAGTCGGTGGCGGGCCTCGGCGATGCCGATGGCGATCGGCTCCTCGCTGCGGTTGCCACTGGTCATCACCAGAGGCCCCGCGACCAAGTCGAGCAGCAAATGGTGCAGCGGGGTGTAGGCCAGCATGACGCCGACCGTGTCGAGCCCCGGCGCGAGCGAGGGCGCCAGCCTGCCCGGTACGCGCCGGCGCAGCAGCACCACCGGTCGCTCCGGCGAACACAGGAGCGGCGCTTCCTCCTCATCCACCTCCGCCACCGCGCGCGTCTCGTCCAGGGTTCGTGTCATGATCGCGAGCGGCTTGGCCTCGCGCCGCTTGCGCCGCCGCAGCTCGGCCACGGCGGCCTCGCGGGTCGCATCCACGACGAGATGGAACCCGCCGAGTCCGCGGACCGCGAGCACGCCGCCCGCGCCGATCAACCGGCTGGCCGCCTCGAGCGCAGCCTCCCCCAGCACCGAATCGCCCGGTGCCCCTGCCGCCTCGAACCAGAGCCGGGGCCCGCAGGCCGGGCAGCTGTTGGTCTCCGAGCGGTAGCGGCGGTCGCTGGGGTCCTGGTACTCGCGGAGGCACTCGAGGCACTGGGCGAATGCCGCCATGCTGGTCCGCTCGCGATCGTACGGCAGGGCCACGATCACGGTGAAGCGGGGGCCGCAGTCGGTACAGGTGATGAACGGATACCGGTAGCGCCGGTTGGCTGGATCGAACAGCTCCGCCTCGCAGGCGGCGCAGAGCGTGGTGTCCGGCGGCACCGGGAGGCGCTCGTCCGTCCGCATGACGCTCCCGACGATGCTGAACCGCTCGTTCCCAGCCGGGACACAGGGCTCGGCCCGCACCTCTTCGATCCGCGCGAGGGGCGGCGCTTCCTGCTCCAGGCCGCGGAGGAACTTGGCCAGCTCCGGCTCGCCGCCCTCGATCTCGATCTCCACGGCACCCGACTCGTTCCGCACCCAGCCACCCAGCCCGTGGCGCAGGGCGAGGCGATGGACGAACGGCCGGAACCCGACGCCCTGCACCTGCCCACACACCCGCACTCGGAGCGCGCTCACGCCGGTGCCCACGCTCTCGCCCGCTCGCGGAGGAAGTCATACCACTCGGACAGGCCGGCGCCGCTCGTCGCCGAGGTGAAGAAGAACCGCAGGTCGGGGTTCACGGTCCGGGCGTTCGCGACCGCCGCATCCAGATCGAACTGCAGATGCGGCAGGAGATCCACCTTGTTGAGCAGGACGCAGGACGCCCCGCGGAACATCCGGGGGTACTTGAGTGGTTTGTCCTCGCCCTCGGTGACCGAGAACACCACGATCTTGGCGTCCTCCCCCAGATCCCAGCTCGCAGGACAGACAAGATTGCCGACGTTCTCGATGAAGAGAATCCTCGTGCAATCCAGATCGAGCGCGGCGAGTGCAGTCTTCACCTGGAGGGCATCGAGGTGGCAGGCCCCGCCGGTCACCACCGCCTGCACCAGGCGATTGGTGTGGCGTGCGAGCCGATCCGCGTCGTTCTGGGTCTGGACGTCGCCGGTGACGACCGCGATCTCGATCTCCCCGCCCAGGTCCGCGAGGGTCCGCTCCAGTAGGGCGGTCTTGCCGGAGCCCGGTGAGGAGACGAGGTTCAGCGCGACGATGCCGGCGTCCTGGAGCGTACCTCTCACCTCCGCCGCCAGCTCGTCGTTCCTGGCCATCACCCGCTCCCGCACCTCAATCCGTCGGACCGCCATCCTCCACCTCCAGGTAACTCACGCGCAGCTGGTCCCCGCTGAGCCGCACGAGATCGGGCCGAGCATGGCGGAAGGGGGGTGACGCGAGCAGCGCCTCCAGACAGAACGCGAGGTTGGCCGGCTCGACGCCCGCCTGATCTCCGACCTCCACGCCGACCGCCACCAGCTGCGCGCTGCGCTCCGGCCCGAGTCGCTCCTCGGCGATCCGGCAGATCTCCAGAGCCACGCTCAGCTCATGCATAGACGCGCCGCCGGTGCACCCGGTGCCCCCAGGCGCGCAGACGGCGCGCGGCGGCCGCCGCCAGCGCATCGAGCCGGGCGGTGACGAGGGGGCTCAGCCCGTGGCGCAGCTCGATACTGGCAGGCTCCAGGCCCAGACACACCATCTCCGGCGGTGCGGCGCCTCGGAGCTCGAGGAGGGCGAACACCTCCTGGAGCCCTATCTGATGGGGCGAGAGCTTGAGCCCGAGCATCCGGGGCAACTCCTCGCGCGTCAGCTCAACCACCGTGCCCGGCCGCCGGCCCGCCCGCACCGCGTCGAGGAAGAGCACCTGCTCCGCGGACTCGATGGCGTGCAGCAGGTTCAAACCCCAGATCCCGCCGTCGAGCAACTCCACCGTCCGTGGGAGCGACCAGGCCTCCTGGAGCCGCGCCAGGGCCGAGAGGCCGAGGCCATCGTCACCCATGAGGGGGCTGCCGAGCCCCACTACCAGAGCGGTTCGCGGCGGGCAGTCACTCATCGACGTAGTGGCGCTCCGCCTGCACGAACTTCCCTCCCGCGATGATGGACGAGATCGCACCGGCGCGCTCCATGATGTCCGCCCGCGTGGCGAGATACACGTGGATCGGGATGAAGGCGAGGAACGCCCAGGTGACCACGTGATGGACGAAGCGCACCACCTGCAGTCCTCCGAAGAGCGGCACCACCCAGCCGAAGGCGGTGTAGAACAGACCACCCGGGTTCGACTGGCCGTAGAGCGTGAAGCCGGTCACGATCTCCGCGACGGCGAGG
The DNA here is from genome assembly GCA_035540075.1 of Gemmatimonadales bacterium. Taxonomy (GTDB): domain Bacteria; phylum Gemmatimonadota; class Gemmatimonadetes; order Gemmatimonadales; family GWC2-71-9; genus CAVVWJ01. The sequence goes on along the minus strand of DATLHD010000043.1, from coordinate 991 downwards.
AGGTATATCCCGGTGTAGCTCAGCTGCTGGAGCGGGTTGTGACCCAGGTAGTGCGGCGCCTTCTCCGGCTGGATCATCAGGTAGTATTTCACCTGCCGCACCATGTTGACCCAGTCCTTCGGCCTCACCGGAAAGAGCGCGACCCAGCGCTCGAATTTGTTGCCGGCGAAGAGCCAGTACACCCGCACGATCACCGTGGCCACGAGCACCGACGCGGCGGTGAAGTGGATGAACCGGAACCAGCCCATCACGAAGTGGTCCGCGGTGTCGCCGGCAACGACGAAGTACGGACGTCCGATGAATAGACCGGTCCCGGCGAGCACCAGGATGGCGAGGGCGGCGAGCCAGTGCATCGCGCGCAGCGGCCAGCCCCAGAGGTAGACCCAGCGGTACTCGCCCGTAGGCTTCGGCGTGGGGCGCCCGAAGCCGGCGTGGGCGGGGGCGGTCATTGGACCCGGATCTCCGTGATCCGGTTGCCGTCCATATCCAGCACGTGGACGCCGCAGGCCATGCAGGGGTCGAACGAGTGGATGGTCCGGAGGATCTCGAGGGGCTGCTCCGGCCGCACCAGCGGGTGGTTGTCCACCAGGGCGGCCTCGTAGGGGCCCATCTGGCCCTGAGCGTCGCGGGGCGAGCAGTTCCAGGTGCTGGGGACCACACACTGGTAGCGGGAGATCTTGCCGTTCTCGATCTGGACCCAGTGGCCCAGGGCGCCTCGCGGCGCGTCCAGGTAGCCGTAGCCCTGTGACTTCGCCGGCCAGGAGGACGGCTCCCATCGCTCGCCGTTGAACGTCTTGGAGTCGCCGTTCCGGATCCGGTCCACCAGGCGATCGTACCAGACGTTCATCCTCCGGGCGAGGAGCACGGTCTCCATGCCGCGCGCCGCGACCCGGCCCAGGGTCGAGAAGAGGGCTTCGGGCCCGACCTGAAGCCGGTCGAGCACTTCCTTGACCATCGCGCGGATGTCCTCGTGCCCGGCCGCATAGCCCAC
>DATLHD010000042.1:0-3400 GCA_035540075.1 Gemmatimonadales bacterium | reverse complement strand
CTCCCCCTACCGATGGTCTCGCGCTCAACATCACAGGCGGCGGCCACAATGTCACCGAGCGCTTCACCTCGGACCTCTGGGTCCACGGCGAGTACGCCTACACGGGAACCTGGGGCGGTTTCGAGCGTGAGGGTAATCCGGGAAATGCGCTCAAGATCTGGCGACTCGACGCTGACGGCGCGCCGGCCTTGGTCGACTCGCTGATCCTGCCCGGTGTGGGCACGGTGAGCGACGTGGAGGTGAGCGCCGATGGCTCGGTGCTGATGCTCAGCACCGAGCGAGGTACCCAGGCGGGACTCTATCTCTACGATCTGGCTGACCCCGCGAAGCCGGCCCTGCTGGACAGCGTCCACGTCGCCGAAGGCCTGCACACCGCCACGTTCGGGGAGATCGCCGGCCGCCGCTACGCCTTCACCGCCAGGAATCCGGGACAACCGGCGCTCACGATCTTCGACGTCACCGACCCGTCCGCCATCGTGCTCGCCGCGAGCGTTCCGATCCCGCCCACCTACGGGATCCACGACACCTACGTCCGCGATGGCCTGGCATTCGTGTTCGCCTGGGACGTGGGTGTGATCGTCTACGACATCGGGAACGGCATCCGGGGCGGCTCGCCCGACGCGCCGGTCGAAGTGAGCCGCCTGGTGACATCCGCCGGAGCCGTCGGCTCCCCCTCGGTACACAACGGGTGGTGGTTCCACAATCCGGTGACGCACGAGGCGCGCTACCTGTTCATCGGGCAGGAAGGGCCCGGCAGCGTCGGCGCCAGCTCCAGCGGCGACATCCACGTGGTGGACGTCTCCGACCTGAGCCATCCCCGCGAGGTGGCGAGCTTCCACCTGGATGGCGCCGGGACACACAACTTCTGGATGGACGAGGAGGCCCAGGTGCTGTATGCCGCCTATTACAACCGCGGCGTGATCGCCCTCGACGTCTCCGGCGCGCTCAGCGGCGATCTTTCGAGCCGCCTCATCGGGCAGGTCCGCTTCGGCGACGACACCTTCACCTGGGGCGTCATGCTGGCCAACGGCTTCCTTTACGCCGGCGACATGCTCAGCGGCCTGTGGCAGGTCGCCGTGGAGCCCTGAGCGTATCCGACTGGGCGGCTCCGGCGGCCCAGCGGTTGTTCTCGCGTCGGACGTCGGGGTATTTCGCGTCGGGATCCACCGTGACCGAGTCCACCTTCATGGGCCCGGGGACGATCGCGGTGTAGGTCGCCCCGCCGAACCAGATCTCGACGGGCAGGGTGAGGCGCTGCGTGGAGCCGTCGTCCATCAGCAGAGTCATGTCCACCGGCATGGGAATGCCTCCTGCGTTCCGCAGGTGGATGCGCGATTCCACCCCAGCCGAATCCACCACCGTCACCGAGTCCACCGCCTGGTCCAGCTGCGCCGTGGTGTACAGCCAACCCCGCCAGAACCAGCTCAGGTCCTCGCCCACGGCATCCTCCATCGTCCGAAAGAAGTCCGCGGGCGTCGGATGCTTGTAGGCCCAGCGGCGGAAATACTCCCGGAACGCCGCGTCGAACCGTTCCGGCCCAACCACGACTTCGCGAAGCAGGCGTAGCGCGATCGCCGGCTTGTCGTAGGCCGCGGGTCCGAGGAACATGCCCGGGATCTGGTCGGCGAAGCCCATGACCGGCCGCTCCTGGCCCGAGGTCGCCATCGCCAGGTAGTCGCGGAGGCTGCCGCGATGCTCGGGGGGAAGGCCGAACCGCTTGATCCAGTCGTAGTAGTTGATGAACTCGTTGAATCCCTCGTCCATCCAGGCGTAGCGCCGCTCGTTGGACCCGATCACCATGGGGAACCAGGTGTGGCCGAGCTCGTGGGAGGTGACACTGTAGAGGGTTTCCGGCGTGGGACGATTGCAGAACACGATCATCGGATACTCCATCCCACCCTCGATCCCTCGCACGTTGTTCGCCGTGGGGTAGGGATAGGGCGCCCACTGCGCCGAGTAGCTCTCCAGCGCGAACTTCGCATATTCCGTGGCCCTGTTCCACAGTGGTGCCGTCGATGGCGGGTAGAAGCTCATGGCCAGCGTCTTTCCGCCGTTCACCCCGACGGCGTCCCACACGAACGCGCGCGAGGCGGCCCACGCGAAATCGCGGACGCTGTCGGCGGCGAATCGCCAGGTCAACGTGCCGACGGATGATGCCGGCCGCGACGCGGGGTCTCCCACCTCCTCCGGGCCGCGAATCAGGACGGTGGCCGCGCTCTTGCGCGCCTGGGCCAGGCGCGAGCGCTGCGTGGCGGTCAGCACCGTCTCGGGGTTCCGGAGCACTCCCGTCGCCGCCACGATCATGTCGGCCGGGACGGTGAGGCTAACATCGAAGCTGCCGTACTCGAGGTAGAACTCGCCTTGCCCGTAGTACTGCTCCGTGTTCCAGCCCCGCACATCGTCGTACACCGCGAGGCGAGGATACCATTGGGCCACCTCGTAGGTGATGCCTCCGTCGATCTCCTCGATGCCCATCCGATTGCGGTTGGGCCCGAAGGGAAACGACCAGGCGATCTCGACGACCTGCGTGCCCTTGGGCGGCAACGGCCGCGCCAGGTCCACCTTCATCACCGTCCCGTTCACCAGATGGGGCAGGGTGGACCCCGGGCGGGCCGGGCGTCCTCGCGACGCCGCGACGGCCGGCTCGCCCACCTTGAGGATCCTCACCCCGCCCTCCGCGCCGCCGGTGCCGAAGCGGCTCCGCTTCTCGAACAGGCGCGCGCCCCGGCTCTGGCTGTTGAACACGTTCTGGTCCAGCTGGAGCCAGAGATACCGCAGGGTATCGGGGGAATTGTTGGTGTACGTGATCCGCTCCTCGCCACGCACCGCGCGATCGACCGTGTCCAGCGTGGCACGGATGACGTAGTCCACTCGCTGCTGCCAATAGTCGGGCCCCGGTGCCCCGCTGCCGGTCCGGACCGAGTTAGCGGTGGGCAGCTCGAGCCGCCGGAACGCGGAGGTATCCGGTGCGCCGGCGGTGGAAGGCTGCTGGGCCGCGAGCGTGGAGGCGCAAAGAATCGGCAGGAGACAATGGCAGACCCGCATGCAAGCTCCGGTAAGCGTTGGGGTGGTGACCGAAGGCCGGTGCAGTCTAGTGCGCCGCCGGCGTGAGCGGCAGGGTGAGCGGACTATATTTCCGGCCTCTTGAGCGAGGAGTACGAGTGCGGTCACGATCGCCTGCCATGGTCCTGGGTCTGCTGCTCGCGCTGCCGGGCGCGCTGGTCGCGCAGATGCCCGCGCGCGTCGCCTTGGACAGCGCGAGGTACGCGTGGGAAGCGGGCCGCTATCCCGAGGCCCTCCAGCGACTCGAGCGGATCCTCACCGGACCGGCTCGCGATTCCATGCTCGCGTCCATCGCCCTGTTGACCGGCGAGCTCTACCGCACCCGCGAGCTGGCGCC
>DATLHD010000041.1:0-7819 GCA_035540075.1 Gemmatimonadales bacterium | reverse complement strand
CGCACTACGGGGTGCTCGACCGCCTGGGCACCGGCATCGTCGACCTCTTCGGGGTGCTCTGGCTCAAGCGCCGGACCCTCCGTCCCGTTACCGCGGAGACGATCGATGAGCATTGAGCATCTCTGGCTTCTCTTGGGCCTCCTCGGACAGGGGCTGTTCTCCCTGCGCTTCCTGGTGCAGTGGTGGCGCAGCGAGCGGGAGCAACGGAGCGTCGTCCCCATCGGGTTCTGGTACCTGAGCCTAGGTGGAGGCGTGCTGTTGCTCTTCTATGCGATCCACCGGCGCGACCCGGTCTTCACGCTCGGGCAGGCCACCGGCGTGGTGGTTTATCTCCGCAACCTGCAGCTGATCCATCGGACACCGCAATCCGCCTGAAGCTCCCGTGAAGCACCGGCCGGAGTGGTGGTGGGTGGCGCTCTGGGGGGTGCTGGTCGCGGTCGCGCTCACGCTGCGGCCGCTACTCCCAATCGACGAGACGCGATACCTGTCGGTGGCGTGGGAGATGTGGCTCCGACAGGACTGGCTGGTCCCTCACCTCAACGGCTCGCCGTACCCCGACAAGCCCCCGCTCCTCTTCTGGGGTATCCTGCTCGGCTGGCGCGTCTTCGGCGTCAACGAGTGGTGGCCCAGGCTGCTCCCGCCGCTCGCGGCTCTTCTCTGTCTGTTCCTGCTGGTGAACCTGGCCCGACGGCTCTCGCCCGACGGCCTTGCCGCTCGCACCGTGTTGTTTATGAGCGGACTGCTCTGGGTCCTCTACTCGACGCTGGTCCTCTTCGACACACTGCTGACCGCGTGCGTTCTGCTGGCGCTGGTCGGAGCGGCGGACGCCGCGAGCGGCCGACCGATCCGCGGCTGGATCGCCTACGGGATGGGGGTGGGGCTCGGTGTGCTTGCCAAAGGACCAGTGGTACTGGTGCACGTGCTTCCGGTGGCGCTGTTGGCGCCGTGGTGGAGCGTCACGGCTCCGGTTCGGCGACGGCGCTGGTACCTCGGCCTGGTCGCGGCGGTAGCGCTCGGCGCGGCGATCGGATTCGCCTGGGCGTTGCCCGCCGGTGCTCGCGGAGGCCAGGCATATCGGGAGGCGCTCCTGTGGAAGGAAAGCGTGGGGCGGATCGCTCACGCTTTCGCGCACCGGCGGCCGTGGTGGTGGTATCTCCCCCTGTTGCCGCTCCTGCTCTTCCCATGGGCGCTGTGGCCGTCACTCTGGCGGTCATTCGCGGAGCTTCGGCGCGGACCACCCCAGGTTGCTACCCGGTTCGCGCTCTCGTGCCTCGTTCCGGGGCTCATCGTTTTCTCGCTCATCAGCGGCAAGCAGGTTCATTACCTGATGCCGCTCTTGCCTGTGTTCGCGATCCTCGCGGGCACCGCGATCGCCACCCGCCCGAGGCCGATCTCCCTCAGTCTCGTGAGCCCAGCTCTGCTCATCGTCGCCCACCTCGCTGCCGCGGGGCCGCTGGCGTGGCGCTACGATCTGCGACCGGCCGCGGCGAAGGCGAAGGACGCCGAGCGCGCCGGAAGGCCGGTCGCGTACGTGGGAGGGTACGAGGGACAGCTCCACTTTCTGGGCCGTCTCGAGCGCCCACTCGAAGAAGTGAAGCTCGCGGACGTGGGTCGTTGGAGAGCCGCCCATCCCGGAGGGTTGGTGCTCTTCAGAAAGACGCCTGCCAGCTCAGCGCCACCGTCCCTTCCTTTCCGACCAAAACGGCCGGCGGCCGGAGATTGAAGATTCGCCATCGGCCGTTGACGACCTTGGCCGTGGTGATGCCGAGGATCGCGCCGAAGGCGGTATCCGTGAGCCAGTGGCGATCGTCGTTCATGCGTGACCAGGCGGTGCCGGTGGCGAACGTGTAGAGCAGGACGTCCGCAACCGGACTTCGGATCTCGTCCGCCAGCGTGGTGGCGACGGCGAAGGCGGCCGTCGTGTGACCCGACGGCATCGAGAAGCGGAGCTCGGTGCCGTCGGAGTCCTTGAGGGAGCTGAACGGGTGGAACTCGAACGCTCCCACGCCTTCCGCAGGCCGGGAGCGGCTGAGAAGATACTTGACGCCGGTGGAGGCCACCGCGCTGGCGGCGACGGAGGTGATGGCCCGTGCCCCGGTGCGCGTCACGTCGTCGTCGCCGATGATCAGGCCCGCTGCCGTCAGCCCGACCGTGATCCCACCCCACCAGATCGGCTCACCCTCGCGCCGAAAGATGCCGGCGGCGTCATCGGTGCCCTCGGAGCGATGGTCTTGGATCCAGTCCTGAATCGGCTCGTCTACCACGGACAGGAGCGCCACCCCGCCGACGGCGGCCGCTGCTTCGTACCAGCGAATCACGTGGGGGCTGCGCGGCGCGGTCGGGACGCTGTCGGTGGCCTGGGCCTCCAGCCGCGAGGCGGGGAAGCCTGCCAGGACCGCGACGAGTGCCAGCCCCGACCAACCGGCGGCCTTCGCCGGGCCGCGGACATGGAGTGCGCGGACGGCTTCAAGTCCCACCGGCAGGAGCAGGAGTGTCACTCCGGTCGAAACAATGAGCCCGCCGATGACCGCGATCGCCAGCGGCTGCTGCAGCTCGGCGCCAGCTCCCAGACCAAGAGCGAGCGGCACCAGGCCGGCCAGGGTACACAGCGTCGTCATCAGGATCGGCCGGAGCCGCAAACGGCCGGCGCCAACCAGCGCATCGCGAGGCGCCTCGCCCTTTCGCCGGAGCGCCTCAGCGGCGTCGAACAGCAGGATCCCGTTCTTCACGATCAGTCCGACCAGCAGGATCAGACCCATGAAGCTCGAGACGTTGAGCGGCACTCCGGTGACGGCCAGCGCCACCAACGCGCCGGTGAGGCCTACGGGTATCGCCAGCACGATGGCGAGCGGGCCACGCAGCGCGTTGAACTGCGCGACCAGCACCAGCAGCACCGCGCCGACCGCCAGAGTCAGCACGGCGAGGAGCTCGCGGAAGGACTGCTGCTGGCTGGCGTGCTGCCCGCCGTACTCCAGGGCTACCCCCGGTGGCATTGCGACCGTGCCGACAGCGGCGCGGATGTCCCGCATGACCGCGCCTAGACTCCTTCCCTCGACCTGGCCAGTCACCGCCACCATCGGCCGCCGATTTTCCCGGAGCAACTCGGCGGCGTCAGCCGTATCACGCACCGTCCCGAGCCGCCCCAGCGGGACCCAGCCGCCCGGGCCGAGGATGGGAAGCGCCGACACCACGTCGGGGCGGTAGCGGACGCTGTCGGGGACCCGCACCCGGATCGGCACCAGACGGTCCGGCTCCCGCGCGCTCCCGGCTTCGGTGCCGAACAGCGCACCTCTCGCCTGCGCTTCGACGTCCACCAACGACAGCCCCAGCCGGGTGACGCGCACTGGATCGAGATCTACCCGCACCTCGGGGTCGTCGCCCGCGATCCCATCATACAGGTCCACGAGCCCCGGAACACCGGCGACTGCTTTGACCACCCGCCGCGCGGCCGTCTCCGCGGTGCCCAGGTCCGCGCCGAAGAGCTTGAGCTCCACGGGTGCAGGAGCCCCCGCGAGATCCCCCATGACGTCCTGCAGCAACTGCATGAACTCCATCCGCACCGCAGGCGCCCGTTCCTCGCCCGCCCGGCGCACGCGGTCGATCACGGTGTATACGGACACGGAGCGCCGGCTCCGCGGGGTGAGCAGCACGGTGAAGTCGCCGCTGTTCTGGGCGGTAGCCGCGAAGCCGAGCTCGGCGCCAGTGCGCCGGGTGAATGCCTGGATGTCGGGGTCGGAGCGGAGGATGCCTTCGAGCACGCGCATCTGTCGGTCCGTCTCGGCGAGGGAGCTGCCGGGCGGCGTTCGGTAGTCGAGGATGAATCCCCCCTCGTCCATCTGCGGGAGGAACCCTGTGCCGAGGACGCGCAGGAGCAAGGCGGCCGTCGCCAGCAGGACGGCAGCTGCCGCCAGCGCGGTCCGCCGGTGGGCGAGCAGCCAGGTCGCCGCCGTCACGTATCGGCGATCGAGCCAGTCCAGACGGTGATGCCGGGCGCCCTCGGGGCCGGTCGCCACGAGCCAGCGTGACAGGAGGACGGGGATCAGAGTCGTCGCGAGCGCGAGCGAGACGAGCACGGCCATTGCAAGCGAGAATGCGAAGGCACGAAAGAAGGCGCCGACGACGCCTTGCAACAGGCCGAGGGGGGCGAAGACGACCACAGTCGTGAGGGTCGAGCTCGCGACCGGCCCGAGGATCTCATCGGTGGCGGCGCGGACGACCTCCGCGGGAGCCTCGGCCGGGTGCTGTCCGAGCCGGCGCTCGATGTTCTCGACCACTACGACGGCGTCGTCGATCACCAGCCCGATGGCGACCGCCAGTCCGCCGAGGGACATCAGGTTCAGCGACTCGTGTCCCAGGTCGAGGCCCAGCAGTGTGATCGCCACCGTCACGGGCAGCGTCAGGGCGGCCGCCACGGTCGTCCGCCAGCGGCGCAGGAAGAGCAGCAGCACCGCGACCGCGAGCGCGCCCCCCACCAGCATCGCGTCCCGAGCGCCGGCCATGGACGCTCGCACCAGCTCAGCCTGGTCGTAGACCGATTCGAGTCGCACGCCTGCCGGGAGCAGCGGTCTCACCGAGTCGAGCGACGCACGAACCGCGCGCTGCAGCGCGAGGGTGCTACCGTCAGGCTGGCGCGCGATGTTGATGAGCGCCGCTGGACGCCCGTTTCCGGAGACGATCTGCCAACGGTCCTGGGCCCCGTATCCGACTGTCCCGAGGTCGGCGACCCGCACGAACCTGTCCCCCGCACGTCGCACGACGATCCCGCCGACCTCGGTCGGCGTGTTCGTCAGGCCGGAGACCACGATGCCGTACTGCCGGTAGCTCCGATTCACGCGGCCCGCGGCCACGGCCTGGTTCGCGCTCCGGATCGCGTCGGCGACCAGGTCGACGCTGAGATGGTTCGCAAGGAGGCGACCGGGATCGAGTTGCACGGCGATCTCGCGCACGAGCCCCCCTTGCACCTCGACCAGGCCGACATCCGGGACTCCCGTCAGGCGCGGCGCCACGACGAAGTCGGCGAGATCGCGAAGGACGAGCGGGTCAACACCGGTCAACTCGTACTGCAGGATGGGGAACACGGACGGCGTGAGCCGCTCGGCGGTGAGTTGAACCTCCGGTGGAAGGTCGGCGCCCGTGGACGCGAGGCGCCCTTGTACCTGACTCAGGGCGAACTGCATGTCGGCATCGGGCCGGAAGTCCAGGCTCAGCTCGGCCGCGCCCCGGAAGGTTCGGGTGCGGATGCGCCGAAGATCGACGACTCCGCCCAGCGCCTGCTCGAGTGGCCGGGTGACGGCCACCGTCATCTCATGCGCCTCGAAGGTGCCCGCGCGGGCGAGCACCACGATTCGGGGATAGGTGACCTCAGGGAAGATACCCGCGGGGAGGGTGAGTAGCGCGTAGATGCCGGCGAGCACCAGGAGCAGGACGCCAACGCAGATCGCGGTGCCATGGCGCTGGGCGGCTCCCGCGATGCTCATCTCGCCGTCCCGTCGTGCGGGACGACGCGGATGCCGTCCTCGAGTCCGGCGGCGCCGGTCGTGACGACTACCTGGCCGGGCTCGAGGGGTCCCGTCACCTCGGCTCGGTCGCGCTGGCGGATGCCCACGGCCACCAGTCGCCGGTGGGCGATGGAGTCGTTGCCCACCACGAACACCGCCGGCCTGTCGCCGGCGAGGACGAGCGCGGCGTCCGGCACCACGAGCGCGTCATATCGCACGCCGACCGTGATCCGCGCGCTCGCCGCGGCGCCGGCACGGAGCCGGCCCTCGCGATTGGGCACGCGAACGAGCACCTGACCGGCGTTGGTGAGCGTGTCCACCGCGGGGGCAAGGGCCGCGATCTGCCCGGCATGGGGTGTCGGATTGCCCTCGCCCGTCACGGAGGCGCGCTGACCGCGATGCAGCCGCGCCAAGCCGTTGGCCTCGACGGCGGCGATCAGGTCCAGTGAATCAGAAGCGATCACTTCCGCCAGTGGAGCGCCGGCGTCGACCCGAGTGCCCTGCTGGACGGCGATCCTCTGGATCCGCCCCGCAATCGGACTCCTGACTTCCGTCCGGGCGAGCAGCTCCTTCGCCGCTCCGGCGGCCGCGGCGGCGGTCTGCGCTCCGGCTTCGGCCTCCTCGAGTCCTCGCCGCGAGGTGAGCCCGTCGGCGAAGAGCTGTCGCTGCCGACTCGCCTCGCGCTCGGCTTGGGCCGCCGCGACTTCCTGCTGTCGCGCCGTCGCCGCCAGCTCCGGCACGTCGAGCGCGATGACGAGCTGGCCCGCGATGACCGCGGTCCCGACCGGCGCCGCGACCCGCCGCACCACTCCTGCCGCCGCGGCGGTGAGCACCGCGTCGTGACCCGGCGTGGGTGCCAGCCGGCCGGTCACGACGATCTCCTCGACGAGGGAATCCCGAACCGCGTGGGCGACGGCAACCGGGACGGCCGTCCGCGCCCGAGGCTCCTCCGCGGCGCTGCGGCACGCGCCCGCGCCCAACGTCAGCAGCAGCGCAGGACAATAGACGTTTGCGCCGTGCATTCAGTCGGTGCTCCCGAGCAGCGCATGCCAGGTTGCCGCGGCGTCCTGATAGTCCAGGAGCGCCTGAATCGTCGCCAGCGCGACTTCCCGTTGGCCGCGCAGTGCGTCGAGGGCAGGCAGGATGTCCGTCGCCCCGGATCGGTACGCCTGCAGCGCACGGGCGCCGAGCGCCCGCGCCGACGGGAGTAGGGAGTCCCGGGCGAAACGGGCACGCTCCGCCGTCTCCTCGAGGTGGATCCGAGCCTCCCGCATCGTGCCGACGACCTCGAGCCGTGTCTCTCGTACCCGTGCCGAGGCCTCGGCGGCCCGCGCACTGGCCTCCGCGACTGCCCCGCCTCCCTGGTTCCACAGCGGCACCGGAATCGAGAGGCCGATCACTGCCTGTGCCCCGTCGGAGCTGGGGTCGTCCCACTCGGCGCCGGCCTGCACCGACGGGATCGGGATGCGCGCGCGGGACACTGCACGAGCGGCCGCAACCGCGGCCGCGGAATCCGCGATCGCGGCCCGCATAGGCGGCACCTGCTCGGGATCAACGGCTTCGAGGGGCGAGCCACGATCGAGCGAGGCATCCAGAAGGCCGGCCGGCAGCGGTGGCGTATCGCGGTCCCACCCCACGACGCGGGCCAACTGGGCCAGCGCAACGCGCGTGCGCTCCCGGGCCTCGGACATCGCCTGACGGGAGCGCGCGTACTCCTGAACGGCCTGCTCCTGCTCGAAACGGGAGATGTCACCCGCCGAAAGGCGGGCGGAGGCGAGTTTCGCCAGGGAGTCGGCGAGGACGGATTGCGCCCGCGCCAGCGCCTCCGATTCGAGAGCCGCGCGGGCGCCGTAGAAGCTGACGCGGACATCCCGTCCCAGGTCCGCCAGCAGCTGAGTCGAGTCGGCGAGCGCGCGCGTGATGCCGGCGCGGGCTGCGCCTCGGTCGGCGCCGCGGCGCGAGAGCCAGTCGAGCGGCTGGTCGACGGTGAGGTGCTGTCGCGGCGGGGACTCGGTGTAGCTGTAGGAGACGGTCGGGTGAGGGACGGCACCCGAGACGCGAAGTGCGCCCCGGGCCGCCGACACCCGTGCGGCCGCGACGGCGGTCTGGCCCCGTTGCAGGCGAGCGCGACCGAGCGCCTCCGCGAGCGTGATCGAATCGGTCACGCCCGCCGAGCCACCGAGTTGCAGGAACGCCACCAGGGCCCACGAGAGCATCTCGCCTCCGTCGGAGGCGACGACGCTAACGGCGCCGGGTGACAGGACGGTTACAGAGCTCTAGAGGGCGGGCAGGACGAGCTGATACACATCGCACTCGGCTTC
>DATLHD010000040.1:0-3916 GCA_035540075.1 Gemmatimonadales bacterium | reverse complement strand
GTGGCGCAGGCCTTCCCGATCGCGACGGTTCGCGATCCCGGGGAGAGTCAGGTCCTGTTCGACCTCACGCCGTTCCTGCTTTCGGACTGGGCCGACGTGGGCTCGACGCTGCAGGCCGCCGTCGTCCGGCGGAAGCTGACCGGAAACGTCGTCCTCGACGACAAGCGCTCGAGTCTCCAGGAGCTGCGGCTCTTCCCGGCCAACCTCGAGGCCGAGGTACGGCTCACCTTCCAGAGCCCGAAGAACCTGGGCCTGGAGACCGTCTCCGACTCCCGCTCGGTTCCGGTCGGGGTCCACTACTCGCTCCTGGAGCTGCCCGCCACGCCGATGCGGCCGCGCTATGCGGACGAGCGTGTGGGCTACTTCATCTCCGCCTTCAAGGATTTCTCCCGCGACACCGCCGAGAGCTTCTTCGTGCGGTACGTGAACCGCTGGCGGCTGGAGAAGCGGGCTCCGGGGACTGTGAGCGAGCCGGTCCGACCCATCACCTACTACATCGATCACACAGTGCCGCTCGAGTGGCGGCCCTACATCCGGGCCGGCATCCTCGAGTGGAACCGCGCCTTCGAGGACGCGGGGTACCGCAACGTCATCCAGGTGCTCGACGCGCCGGACGACTCGGTCTATAGCGCGGCGGACGCCCGGTTCTCGACCGTGCGGTGGACCGCCACGAACCGCTCGGTCTACGCCGTCGGTCCCACCAACGTGGATCCGCGCACCGGCGAGATCCTCAATGCCGACATCCTGATCTCGGCCGCCTGGATCCAGACCTGGCGGGGCGAGTCGCACGAGTACACGGCGCCGGTGGCCTCGGTCGAGTCCGCGTTCGCCGCGGATTCGGGGCTCGAGGCCGGGGACCCCACCCTGCTCTGCCGCTTCGCCGAGGGCCTCGACCGCCAGGGCACCGTCGCCCGGGCACTGCTTGCGGCGCGCGGTGTGGTGCGTTCAGGAGGCCCCGCGCCGCGGGAGTACATCGGTCAGGCACTGAAGGCCCTGGTCATGCACGAGGTGGGTCACACCCTCGGTCTCCGGCACAACTTCCGCGGCTCCGCCGGCATCACGTCGGAGCAGCTGGCGGACCGCGAGCACGCCGAGCGCCACGGACTCGGCGTCTCGGTGATGGACTATGCGCCGCCGGCGCTCTCGCTCGATCCGCGACGGCAGGGACTCTTCTACTCCCCCACGATCGGCAGCTACGACCGCTGGGCGATCACGTACGGCTACGCGGAGGCTGGCGGCGTGTCCGCGGGCCGCACCGCCAAGGGCTCCACCGAGGACGCCGCCGGCTGGACCCCCGACGTCGAGCTCAACGCGCTCCGTGCCATCGCATCGCGCGCGGCGGAGCCGGGGCACCTCTACGCCAGCGACGAGGACGCGGGCTTCGGCGCCACCGGCCTCGACCCGACCGTCTCCCGCTACGACATGACCGACGACCCTCTCGGCTGGGCACGAGAGCGGGTCGCCTTGATCGACGGGCTCTTCGATTCGCTGGAGACTCGCGTCGTCGCCCCGGGGGAAAGCTACGGCCGGCTTCGGGGGACGTTCATCGATCTCCTGTCGGACCGGTGGTACGCCCTCATGGTGAGCACCAAGTACCTGGGCGGCGCGACGACGGCTCTCGACCACCGTGGCGACCCTGACGCCCGGCCCGCGTTCACTACGGTTCCTGCCGAGCGACAGCGCGAAGCGCTGCGCTTCGTCGCCGAAGCGGGGTTCGGCGAGCGCGCCTGGGCGTTCCGCCCGGACCTGTTGAGCCGGCTCGCGCCCGAGCGCTGGCGCCACTGGGGAAGCCCGGGTGCGACCGCGCGGGCCGATTTCCCGGTGCACGAGTGGGCCCTGACGCAGCAGCGGTCCCTGCTCGCCCGGCTGCTGGATCCCGTGGTGCTCTCGCGGATCCGCGACGCGGAGCTCCGCGCGCTCCCCGGGGAACCGACCCTCGGAATGCCCGAGGTCTTCGAGACGCTCACGCGGTCGGTCTGGGCAGAGCTGGGCATGCGGCCGGGCGCGAAACAGGGCCACGCCCGCAGCATCCACTCGGTCCGGCGCGACGTCCAGCGTCTCCATCTGAACGCCATGATCGCCCTCCTCGTCGAGCCCCCTGCGGGCGCGCCCGAGGACGCTCGCTCCCTGGCCCGTGCCACGCTGGTGGAGCTCGACCACGGGCTGACGCATGCGCTGGAGGAGGACGGCACGGATCTGGATGCCTACACCAGCGCCCATCTGGCGGACTCCCGCGAGCGGATCGCGCGGGCCCTCGATGCGCAGATGATCCAGTCACCAACTTCCCTCAGGTAGCTCGTCCATGGCGCCCCAATCGTTCGGCTCCGGCGATCCGTCGCCCCTGCTGCTCACCGCGCTGTACATGGCGGGAATCCTGGGCGGATACGGGCTCCTCACCGCCCCGGAGGAATGGCAGCGGGCCTGGCAGACGGTGCGGCAGGCCTGGACCCGCCGGCGCCGGGGGTAGCCTCACACGGCGGTCGCGATAAGCTTTCCCGCGCATGACGGGAACCGCCGCTTCCACTTCTCCCCTCCTCGTCCGCGGGCTGCGCAAGCGATACGCCGACGTCGTCGCCGTGGACGGTCTCGACCTCGAGATCCGGACCGGCGAGTGCTTCGGCCTCCTGGGTCCCAACGGCGCCGGCAAGACCACCACGATCGAGATCTGCGAGGGGCTGACGACGCCCGACGAGGGCGAGGTACTGGTACTGGGGCACCGCTGGGGCGAGCACGACCGCGAGCTGCGCGCACGGCTCGGCATTTCCCTTCAGGAGACCCAGTTCTCTGAGAAGCTCACGGTGGAGGAGACGGTCCGACTGTTCCGGAGCTTCTATCGCCGGGGCCCCAGGGTGGACGAGGTGATCGCCACCGTGCAGCTGCAGGAGAAACGGGGGTCCAGGGTCGGGCAGCTCTCGGGCGGGCAGCGGCAGCGGCTGGCCCTGGCCTGTGCGCTGGTGGGCGACCCGGACCTCCTGTTTCTCGACGAGCCCACGACCGGCCTGGACCCGCAGTCTCGCCGCCAGCTCTGGGAGCTGATCGAGCGGTTCAAGGCGGACGGCCGCGCCATCCTGCTGACCACCCACTATATGGAAGAGGCGGAGCGACTCTGCGATCGGGTCGCCATCGTCGATCACGGGCGCATCATCGCCCTGGGAACGCCCCGCGAGCTGGTGGCGTCGCTGAGCGCGGAGCACGTGGTGGAGTTCGCGGTCGTGCCCGCGGCGCGACTGGACGAGGGCGCCCTGCAGGCGGTAGCAGGCGTGAGCGCGGCGACGCGGAGAGATGGCACCTGGCGGGTCCGGGTCGCGGAGCTCCATCGCACCGTTCCCGCCCTCCTGGACGAGCTGCACCGCCAGAACGCGCAGCTCACCGAGCTGCGCACCCACTCCGCCACGCTCGAGGACGTGTTCGTCGAGCTGACCGGGAGGCATCTCCGTGGCGAATGAGCGCCGCGGCTGGCGCGATCACCCGCTGGTCCAGCTCACGCTGGTCCGCTACCGCGAGTTCTTCCGCGAGCCCGAGGCGGTATTCTGGGTCTTCGTCTTCCCGGTGCTGCTCACGGCGGGCCTCGGCCTGGCGTTCCGGAATCAGGCGCCGGAGCGGACGCGGGTCGCGATCGTGGAAGGCGACGGTGCCCGGAGGGTGCAGGAGGCACTGGCCCACAGCGCCGACATCCGGGCGGAAGTGCTGTCGAACACCGCCGCCGCCCAGGCGCTTCGCACCGGCAGGGCCGACATCGTGGTGGTCCCGGGAGCCGGCGGCCCGGTGGAGTACCGGTTCGACCCCGACCGCCCCGAGAGCCGGACAGCCAGGCTCCAAGTGGACGATGCCCTTCAGCGAGGCTCAGGCCGCGGCGATCCGATCGCCGTGAAGGATGACCGGGTGAGCGAGCCGGGCTCACGCTACGTGGATTTCG
>DATLHD010000039.1:0-33386 GCA_035540075.1 Gemmatimonadales bacterium | reverse complement strand
GCCGTCGGCCAGACCGTTCCCGTCACCCGCTCGAGCACCTACGCCGTCAGCTCGCTCTCGCCGGGCTCGTAGCCGTTCGGGCCGGCGGGTCTGGTTGATCCTCCTGCCGCCCGGTCTCTTGCTCCTCTGGCTCTTCGCCGTCTGGCCGCCGCCGGTGTGGTATCGGACCCACTGGCCGGCGCAGACGGAGTTCATGCGTCTGTCCGCGCAGGCCGGGGCAAAGGGGCTCGCGCCGCAAACCTATCGGCCGGTGCCGCTCGACTCGATCGCGCCCGCGATGGCCGTAGCGGCGGTCACGGCCGAGGATGCACGGTTCTGGGTTCACGCCGGCATCGACTGGTATGAGCTCCGGCACGCGCTGGGCTACCGGCGCGGCGGCTTCGAGTGGGGCTCGGCCCGGGATCGGCAGGCAATGTGGTACGCGCTCGGCAGCGTGCCGCAGAGGAAGGAAGCGCTCCGCGGAGCCAGCACCATCACCCAGCAGGTCGCCAAGAACCTCTATCTCTCGCCCTCGCGGAACCCGCTGCGGAAGCTGAAAGAGGCGGTGACCGCCTACCGGCTGGAGATGGCGTTGCCCAAGCGACGGATCCTGGAGCTCTACCTCAACATCGCCGAGCTGGGTCCGGAGGTATGGGGCGTCGAGGCGGCGAGCCGGCGCTACTACCGGAAGTCGGCGCGGCGCCTCACCGAGAGCCAGTCCGCGGCGCTGGCGGCCACGCTGCCGTTTCCGCGAACGTCGAACCCCGCCTTCCGTCCGGTGCGCATGCGGCGGCGGCAGGAGCTGATTCTGCGGCGGATGCGAGGGGAGCGGATCGAGGTGCCGCCGGTGGCCGAGGAGCCGGTTCCACAGCCGGGCGACAGCATCATGTGGACGCCGGGGATGGATTCGTTGCTGGACTCGCTACGGGCGCCGGTGGAGACGCTCCCGCCGGTGCGTCAGTCGACCAACCGAAGCGGCATCACCAGTGTCAGATAGCTCGCCGGATCGTTCCAGCCCACCGGCTCGCAGGTCGCCGCCCGCTCCGGCGCCTTGAACGTCATCCGGATCTCGTCGGTCGGGATGAACTTCAGGATCTCCAGCAGATACGAGGCGTTGAACCCGATCTCCAGCGGGTCTCCCTCGTAGCTCACCGTCAGCTCCTCCTGCGCCTCGCCCAGGTCGGGCGTCTGCACCGAGAGCTTGCACGACCCGTTGGCGAAGGCCATCCGGATCCGGTGGGTCTGGTCGCTCGCCACGATGCTCATGCGGCGCAGCGCGGAGGTGAAGGCGGCCTTGTCGGCCGTGGCCGACTTGTCGTTCTCGCGGGGGATCACCTGCTCGTAGTTGGGGTACGGCCCCTCGATGAGCCGGGTGAAGATCTGGGTGCCCGCGGAGCGGAAGCCGAGGTGGTTCTCGCTCCGGGCGATCTCGACCACCTCCTCCGACCCGAAGAGCCGGCGGATCTGCTCCAGCGCCTTGGGCGGCACGATCAGGTCGGCTTGGGCCGAACTGCCCGCCGGCGGGGTGGGCACGTCCATCCGGGCGAGCCGATGGCCGTTGGTGGCCACCATCCGCATCCGCTCGGGCCGCAGCTCCCACAACACGCCGTTCAGGATCGGCCGGCTCTCTTCCGTGCTCGCCGCGAAGGCCACGTGGCCGATCAGCTTCTGGAGATCTTTCGCCGGCGCCTTCCACCCGCCCTCGAACTTGACGGCCGGAAAGGCAGGGAACTCCTCGCGTGGCAGACCGAGCAGCCGGAACCTCGAGCGGCCGCACTCGATCGTCACCCGCTGCTCGCCTGCACCTGTCAATCGGATGGCGGCACTGGGCAGCTCGCGCACGATCTCGACCAGCTTGCGGGCCGGCAGGGTGATTGCGCCCTCCTGGTCCACCTGTGCCGGCACCGTGGTGCTCACCGAGATGTCGAGGTCGGTGCCCGAGAGGCGGATGCCGTCCTTGGTGGCCTCGAGGAGGATGTTCGACAGGATGGGCAGTGTAGTCTTGGCCGGTACCGCAGCCGCCACGGCGACCAGTCCTTCCTGTAACTGCTCCCGCGTGATCGTGAGCTTCATGCTGCTCCTTCAAGGGCTATAAGCACGACTACTCTTCCTTATATAAGAACTAGTAGTGGTAGTAGAGGCTCTGGAAATGTGGGCCGCTTCCGCAATGCTCCCTGTGATGGACGGTTACGAGTTCGTGACCGTGTCGAGACCTTGTGTGACTTGGGGATGACTGACCCCGGTTCTTCACTGCCTTCCAGAGTTCCCACAGCCCGCGTGTGCACGCGGGGATTACTCTGCGGACAACTCCTGCCGTGCGTGCTCCACCCGCTCGCGAAAGCTGCGATCCCGTGTCATCTGCCGGCTCACCTTGTCCACGCTGTGAATCACGGTGGAGTGATCGCGGCCGCCGAAGGCCTGCCCGATCTCGACCAGCTGCATCTCCAGCAGCTCGCGAGCGAGATACATCGCGATCTGGCGCGGCACGGTCAGCGTCTTGATACGGGCCTTGGAGCGGAGCCCCTCCGGCGTGACGCCCCAGCGCCGCGCCACGACCTCCTGGACTTTGTTGATCGAGGGCCGCGCTCTGGTAACGGGGCCGTCCTCGCCGGGCCGAATCCGGTCCGACAGCGCCTCGCGCGCCAGCTCGATGGAGACTTCCTTGTGCTTGAGCGAGGCGAAGAGCAGCAGCTTGATGATGCAGCCCTCCAGCTCGCGGACGTTGGACCGGACGTGCTCGGCGATGAAGCGGAGCACGTCATCCGGAATGGTCATCTCCAGGTGGTCCTGCTCCTGCTTCTTCCGCAGGATCGCGATCCGGTGCTCCAGGTCGGGCTGGCCTATGTCGGCCACCATGCCCCACTCGAACCGGCTCACCAGCCGGGCCTCGAGGCCGGGGATCTCCTTGGGCGGTCGGTCGGAGGTCAGGACGATCTGCGTGTTGCCCTCGTCGAGGGCCGTGAAGGTGTGGAAGAACTCCTCCTGGGTCATCTCCTTGCCTTCCAGGAAATGGACGTCGTCCACCAGGAAGAGGTCCACGTCGCTGCGGTAGCGGCGCCGGAACTCGGGCATGGTCCGGCTGTGGATGCTCTCGATGACCTCGTTGATGAACTGCTCGGCCCCGACATAGAGCACCCGGGTCTCCGGCTGGCGCCCGATGACCTGTTGGGCGATCGCCTGCATCAGGTGGGTCTTGCCCAAGCCGGTCGGGCCGTAGATGAAGAGCGGGTTGTAGGTCTTGCCAGGGGACTCCGCCGCCGCGTGGGCCGCCGCGGCCGCGAGCTCGTTGGACTTGCCGATGACGAATGTGTCGAAAGTGTATCGCTCGTTCAGCGCCTGGCTGCTCGGGTTGCCCGCCGGCGTCCGGCCCTCGCCGGAGTCGCCCGGCGAGCGGCTGCTGCTGGGAGTGGGGGGCGCGACGAAGAAGTCCATTTGGGGACGCTTGTGACGGTCCTCATGAACTCTGAACACGATCGAAGTCGGCTGACCGACGACCGGCTCGGCCAGCTTCGAGAGCAAGGCCGCGTGCTTCGTCTCGTTCCACTCCACCGCGAACTGATCCGGCGCTCCGACGATCAGGCGTCCTTCATCGAGCGCAATCGCCTCCGTGGGCTCCAGCCAAGTCCGGATCGTGTGATCGGGAAGTTCGCGATGCGCCTCGTCGAGGATGCGCTTCCATGCGTCTTTTGCGGACAGCTGCATCGGTGCTCGAAAACGGTGGGAGATTTTTCAAGGGCAGGAGATGTTACGGGCCGGTTGTGGAAAAGTCAATGCAGCGATCTTGGTCGCGCGAGCGGTCTTGACAGCGGTGATTTCGCGGTGCATTCGGCGCCGCGCGACCATGTGTCGGCAGTGTGTCACGCGATCCCCCGCGGCTTGACCCCGCTCGGTGCTCCAACTAGTTTCCCCGGCTCACTTTGGGGGAGTAAGCGATGAAGCCATCCTATCGCCCGCGCAACAAGCGCCGCATCAACAAGCACGGATTCCGGGCCCGGATGGCGACGCGGTGGGGACGCGCGGTGCTCTCGCGCCGCCGCAAGAAGGGACGGAAGCGGCTCACCGTCTCGCTGCCGTCGAAGCACGGAGGCTCCTGACGGCGACGGCGCGCCTTCCGCGGGCCCACCGGCTCGCGCGCGCCACCGACATCCGCCGCTGCCTCACCAAGGGCCGGCGTCGCCGCTTCGGGAATCTGGAGATGGTCTGGACGGACAACCTGACGGGCCACCCGCGGATGGGACTGATCGTCCCCAAGCACCAATCCTCCGCGGTGGCCCGCAATCGTCTCCGCCGGCGGCTCAGGGAGATCTGGCGGCGCGAGGTCCAGCAGCATCAGCCTGCCTGGGACCTCGTGATTCGCGCCCGCCGCGAGGCCTATGCCGCGCCGTTCGCGGCGCTGCAGGACGACGTCCTGGCGTGGCGCGGCGCGGTGCTGGAGGGCAGGTGAGTCGTGCGGTTCGTCGAGCTTCCCCAGCGGTGTCTCGCCGCGCTGATTCGAGGCTACCAGGTGGCGATCTCGCCACTCCTCCCGCCGAGCTGCCGGTTTCATCCGTCGTGCTCCCAGTACGCGCTCGAAGCGGTCACCCGCCACGGGGCACTGCGCGGCGGCTGGCTCGCGGCGCGGCGGCTGGCCCGCTGCCATCCGTTCCATCCGGGCGGGTACGATCCCGTCCCCTGACCTCGTGACCTGAGTCCATGGACCGTCGTACCGTCTGGGCGATCCTTCTCATGATGGTGATCGCCGTCGCACCAGTGCTCTTCCTGAAGAAGCCGGCCCCGCGGCCGGCGGCGCAGGGAGCCGGCGATACCGCCAGCGTCGTACCCGCCACGCCCACGTCCCCGGCGGCCGACAGCTCACCTCGTCCATCTGCCGAGCCCGACTCGTCGCGCGGCCAGGCCGCGACACCCGCGGGGGCCGAGGACACCGTGCGGGTCACCTCGCCACTGTACACCTACGGCTTCAGCACCAGAGGTGCGAGGCTGGTCGAGGCGAAGCTGCACCGCTTCCCCTCGATGGCGCCGGAAGGGCGGGGCGACCGCGCCCAGATCATGCCCGAGGGCAGCGACCTCCTCGGCCTCACCGTCGTGCGGGGCCGGGACACGGTGGACTTCGGGGACGCGGTCTTCACCCCGTCGGCCGACAGCCTCGCGGTCGGGGGCGATACCGAGCTGCGGCTGGCCGCGGAGCGGAACGGGATGCGGCTCGAGCTCACCTACGCCTTTTCGCCCGACGACTATCAGGTGCGGGTCTCGGGACGAGCGTCGGACGTCGGCCCCAACGGTGGGTCACTGTTGGTCGGCATGGGGCCGACGATGGCCAACACCGAAGCCAACGTCGAGGAGAACCACCGGGATCTCGCGCTGGTCACCAGGCGAGGCGAGACCGAGCGGACCAATTTCAGCAGCCTCGAGCCCGGGGAGCACCGCGCGCTCAGCGGCCCCTTCGCCTGGACCGCGCTCAAGTCGAAGTACTTCGTGGCCGGCCTGATCGCCGCCGACACGACCGGCGGCCGCATCGCCGGCGCCACCATGGATGCGGCGCCCGGCTCGGGCAAGCCGACAGCGGCGCGGATCCGGGTGAGCATGCCGCTCCCGTCGAGCGGCACGTTTGACTATCTCCTGTACGCCGGCCCGATGGAGTACGACCGGCTGGCCCGCCTGGGTCACGACTTCGACGACGTCAACCCCTATGGCTGGCCCGGCTTCCGCACCCTCATCCGGCTCATCGCCGTGCCGGTGCGCTGGCTGCTGATCTGGATGCACGAGAACCTGCACCTGGCCTACGGCCTGGTGCTGGTGGCGTTCGGCCTCCTGGTCCGCATCATCCTCTGGCCGCTCAACCAGAAGGCCATGCGTGCCAACATGAAGCTGCAGGAAGTGCAGCCGCTCATGAAGGACATCCAGGACCGCCACAAGAACGACCCCCAGCGGATGCAGCAGGAGATGTTCAAGCTGTACCGCGAGCACAAGGTGAATCCGCTGGGCGGCTGCTGGCCGATGATGCTGCCGATGCCGGTGCTCTTCGCGCTCTTCTTCGTCTTCCAGAACGCCATCGAGCTGCGCGGGGCCTCGTTCCTCTGGCTTCCGGACCTCTCGCGCCCGGACCCGCTGTACATCATCCCGGTGCTGATGGGCGCGTCCATGTACTTCCTGACCAAGATCGGTCAGATGGGCATGGAACCGAACCCCCAGATGAAGATGATGCTCTACATGATGCCGCTGATGATGACCGGCATGTTCCTCTTCTTCCCATCGGGTCTCAACCTGTACTACACGGTGAGCAACATCGCGAGCATCCCACAGCAGTGGCTGCTCGGCCAGGAGCGGTTGAAGCGCACGGCGCGTGCGATCGTGGACGTGAAGACCGAGAGGCCCCCGCCGGCCAGCACGACGCCGGCGACGAAGCGGAAGAAGGCCTAGCTACTCGAGGGTCGCCGGGTTTTGGCCGCACGAAGCGGACCCGCATCGACCGCTGATCCAGGCCCAGGGCGAAGTGGTAGTTTCCGCCATGCTCTCCGACCCCATCGCAGCGCTCGCCACACCGCCCGGCCGCTCGGCCCTGGCGGTCGTGCGGGTGAGCGGGCTGGGGGCCTTCGCCGTCGTCGCACGGGTAGTCGAGGGCTTCCGCACCGACCGCCCACGGGTCGCCACCCTGGCCACCTTCCATCATGACGGCGAGCCGATCGATCGCGGGCTCTACACCGTCTTTCCCGGTCCGCACAGTTACACCGGCGAGGACATGGTCGAGCTGTCCTGCCACGGAGGGCAGCTGGCGCCGGCCCGGCTCCTCGCGGCGCTGCACGCCGCCGGAGCCCGACACGCGTCGCCGGGTGAGTTCACCCGCCGCGCGGTGCTGAACGGCAAGCTGGACCTGGTCCAGGCGGAGGCGGTGGGCGAGCTGATCGATGCCGCGGCGCCGGCCCAGGCGCGGGCCGCCCTCCGCCGACTGGACGGTGGGCTGTCGCAGAGGATCGCCGAACTGCGGGAATCGCTGGTCGAGCTGCAGGCTCTCCTGAGCTACGAGATCGACTTCCCCGGTGAGGACGACGGCCCCGTGCCCCCCGATCGGATCGCGGCGGCCGTAGAGGCCTCCCAGGCCCGGATCGGCCACCTCCTCGCGACGGCTCCTTCGGCGGACCGCATGCGACAGGGAGCCCTGCTGGTGCTGGCGGGCCGGCCGAACGCGGGCAAGTCGTCGCTCTTCAACGCACTTCTCGGCACCGATCGAGCGCTCGTCACGGAGATCCCGGGCACGACCCGGGATGCGATCGAAGCGCATACCGACTTCCTCGGCTGGCCGGTTCGCCTGGTGGACACCGCCGGCCTCGCCGACGCCGAAGACCGGCTGGAGCGGATGGGCATCGAGGTCAGCCACCGCTACCTGTCGGCAGCCGACCTGGTGTTGCTATGCGTCGAGTCCGGACGCGGGCTCGATGGGAGCGAGGCCGCGCTTGCCGGTGCCCAGGCGTCCTTGGTGGTTCGCACCAAGCGGGATCTGGCGAACGGAGCGGCCGAGGGGCTCGCGGTCTCTTCGGTGACCGGGGAAGGAATCGACGACCTGAGGCGAACGGTAGCCCAGCGGATGTTCGGCGATCGGATCGCGCTCGGGGACCTGGAGCCGACGCTGGGGAGCGAGCGACACCGCGAGGCGCTCGCGCGCGCGGCTACCGCGTTGGAGGACGCGGCCGAACACCTCGTCCCCAGCGGCGAGGCGGTCCTGGTGTCCCACCATGTCCGCGAGGCCACCTTGGCGCTCGACGAGCTGGTCGGTGTGGTGGATGTGGAGGAGGTGCTGGGGAAGGTGTTCGCCGGGTTCTGCGTGGGGAAGTGAGCCTTGTCATCCCGAGGAGCGTAAGCGACGAGGGATCCGCTCCGCGATCATCGGCGACCGGGTGAGAAGATCCCTCGCTCCGCTCGGGATGACACGGCCTACTCAGGATGACGCGGCCTACTCGGGATGACACGGTCTACGCCGACTGCACCCCCCGGGCCCGGTCCTCCGCCTCCTGGAACTCATGCGCCGAGGCCCGGACTGATTCCGCGAGCCCGCGCTGGGCGACGAGGGCCTCGGTCATGCGGTACCCCAGGTAATACCCGGATCGCTCCGGCAACACGCGCCCGCCCACCAGGCGGGCGGAAGGGCTCATTCCACCAGAGAGATAGCGGAGCCGCAGGCCGAGCCCACTCTGCTCCAGCTCCGGCCCCACCAGTCGCCGGAGGAACGCCTCCATCTCCCGGAGCCGGTGATACTGCCGTCGGGCGTAACCGAAGTACTCGGCGGCGGCGAAGCCTGGGGCGATAGCTTGGGCCGAGTGCACGGCGAGCCCCTCGTTCACCAGGAGCTCCCGGAGCGACGCCCGGCTGCCGGTGGACCAGTAGTCGTAGTAGCCGCCGTTGTCGGTCACCAGCCGCCGCATGTCGCTCGCGCTCCGCGGCGAGGTATAGCGGACGGTATGAGCCAGCTCGTGTCCGATCCACAGCGAGATGAGATCGGGCGGCAGTCCCATGCCGTAGGTCTCGGGGTTCACCCGTCCGGTAAAGTGCTCGAGGCAGATGAAGGCCACCCCACGCCCACCGACCACCAGCTCGCCCGCGTTCGCGCCGCCGAGTCCCACCATCAGGTAGATATCGGTTGGGCGATCCAGTTGCAGCAGCGCCTCGGCCCGCGCGACGGCCTCCTCGGCGAGCTGGACCAGATCGGTCGACGATGCGAGCGCCAGGAGATCACTCCGGTCCGCCTTCAGCGCGGTGGCGACGATCTCATCGGCGTGGGGACCGTCGGGATCCAGAACGTAATTGCGCCAATAGGCGTCGAGGATGGGGCGATGGGTTTCGCGGTACTGACGATACGCGGCTTCTCGATCGTGCGCCTCGAGAATCGCGAGGAAATCGGGCAGGAGATTGATCAGCACGGCGGGACAATAGGAAAACAGGCAGGCGTAAGCAAGGGGAGAGGAGCGGAAAAAACTGATCCCGCTTCTCCGACTAGTGGGGTCCCTTCTTCTGCCTCGACACCTCGTCCAGGAAGCGCCGCTCCGCCGGTGTCAGGCTCGCGATTCCCTTCTCGGAGATCTTGTCGAGCACTCGGTCCACTTCGGCGGCCACGGGATCGGCATCCACGCGTCGGCGCGGCCGCGCTGGTGTGACGGGGGTGTGACGCTCCGGCTCGGCGGCGCCCGACTGCACCATCACGACACGCTCCACTGCGCGAGGCGGCGGCTGGGGGCTGCGCCGGGAGAGCCCTTGCATCCGGAAGTAGAGATAGCCGAAGAGCACACCACCCACGTGCGCCACGTGCGCAATGCCGTCACCCGGGGTGAGGAAGGAGAAGAACACGTCCATACCGACCAGCAGGCCGACCAGCGTCCGCGCACGGATCGGGACGGGCAGCGGGAAGACGATCATCTCGGCGTCGGGCCAGTACATCGCGAACGCCAGCGCCACCCCCAGTACCGCGCCGGAGGCGCCGACCATGGGGCCAACGCTCATGATGTTGGAGAGCGCCAGCGAAAAGGCGGCGCCGCCGACACCACACAGGAGGTAGTAAAAGATGAATGCCCGGCCGCCCATCCGGTTCTCGACCGCCGTGCCGAACACGAATAGCATGAACATGTTGCCGAGCAGGTGCAGAAGCCCGGCGTGCACGAACATGTAGGTGAAGAAGGTCCACGGCTCCCGCAGCGCGTCGGCGGGGGAGAAGGCCAGGGCCGACGCCAGCTCCGGGGAGATGAAGATGGTGCGCATCAGGAGCAGCACCACCGCATTCGCGGCGATGAGCCGGAGGACCCACGGAGTGATGCGGCTGGAGGGTGCGAAGTTCATGGGAACCGCCTCTAACTCTGAGACCCCTCTACGTTTACGACGGTTCCTGCAGGCGGCCCAGTCGGGCGGTTCGACAGATCCGTTCGCACAGGTCGGGGAACTCTATGCCCACCGCCCGGGCCGATTGGGGGAGGAGGCTCGTGGCCGTCATCCCGGGCAGCGTATTTACTTCTAAACAGAGGGCTTCTCCGGCCGGTGTCAAGCGAAAATCGACTCGTGAGTAGCCGCCCAGCTTGAGTGCCTCGTGGGCCAGCAGGCCCAGGCGCTGACATTCCCTCGCCACCGGCTCCGGCAGGTCTGCCGGGAAGATCTCCTCCGACATGCCGGGAGTGTACTTGCACTCATAATCGAAAATTTCGTGCCGCGGAATGATCTCCCCCACGGCCAGCGCCCGCCCTTCCAGAATCCCGACGGTCAATTCCCGCCCGGGGACGAACCGCTCGATCATGACCTCGTCGTCGTACCGGCGGGCCAGCGCCACCGCGGCGTCATAGTCCCCGGGCTCCTTCACCACCGTCAACCCTACGGTAGACCCCTGCTTGGAAGGTTTCACCACCAGGGGCCATCCGAACGTCGCCTCCGCCTTGGCGAGGGGGAAGGGGGCCATGGCCCAGTCGGCCGTAGGCACGCCGGCCTGCCGGAAGAGCCGTTTGGACACGTCCTTGTCCATGGCCATCGCGCTGCCGAGGCGGCCGCTCCCGGTGTAGGGCACGCCCACCATCTCCAGCAGGGTCTGGATGGTGCCGTCCTCCCCGCGGCCGCCATGCAGCGCAAGGAACAGCACCTCGGCGTCCCGGACGACCCTCAGATTGCCCAGCCCGGAGAGCAGCAGCCCCCGTTCCAAGGCATGCAGCTCGTCGTTCGAGGGGGGCGTTACTGCTACGCTCGCCGAGAGCAGACGGCTCTCGTCGGCCTGGGGGACGAAGCCGCGGGCGGTGTCCAGCACAGCTACCTCGTGGTCCCTGGACCGCAAGGCGGCCACGATCTGGACCGCGGAGGCGATGGCGACGTCACGCTCGGAGGAGGTGCCGCCGGTGAGGACGGTTATCCGCATGGGAGTGGGGTGAAAGGTGATGGTATCACACTGTCACCCTGAACGAAGTGAAGGGGCGAAGGCCGGTATGGCCTCCTTCGCTTCGCTCAGGATGACACTTGTGACACGCGTGACATTCTATCTGGTCCCGATCAGCTGCTGCAGCACGTCGTATCGGCTCACGATCCCGATCAGCTTGCCGTCCTTCCGCACCAGCGTCGCCGGGCTCTCGCGGCTCAACATCGAGCCGACCCGCTCGGCGGTGGTGTCGGCCGAGACCTCGGGGAACGGCTGCTCCATGAGCTCGCGAACCGGACGGTCGAGCAGCGAAGGCTGAGCCAGCGCCTTCGTCATCAGGGTGCCTTCGATCAGCCCCCCGACACATTCGCCGTTCTCCAGCACCGGGATCTGGCTCACGCCGTAGGTGCTCATCAGGTTGAGCGCCTGCCGGAGCGCCGCCGATGGAGCCACGCTCACCAGCGCCGGCGCGTTCGCCGGCCGCCGCTCGAGCAGCTGTTCCACGGTGACCCGGGGGGCCTCCAGCATCTGGTTCTCCTGCATCCACTCGTCGTTGAAGACCTTGGACAGGTAGCGCTCGCCGGTGTCCGCCAGGATGGTCACCACCAGTGCGTTGGCGGTGTCGAGCTCCCGCGCGATCTCGAGCGCCAGCCACACGTTGAGGCCGGCCGAGCCGCCGGCCAGGATCCCTTCCTCACGGGCGAGACGCCGGGCCATGGTGAACGACGTCCGATCGGGCACCTGGCGGAACTCGTCGATCTGGTCGAACCAGAGCGTGGTGGGGATCTTGTCGCCGCCGATCCCCTCGACCTTGTAGGGATGGCCCTCGCCCATCGTCCTGGAGCGGTGGTAGTGAGTGTACAGCGAGCCGATCGGGTCGCCCGCGATCACCCTGACCTTGGGGTTCTGCTCCTTGAGGTACTTGCCCGCGCCGCTCACGGTGCCGCCGGTTCCCGCGCCGCAGATGAAGTGGGTGACTTTGCCCTCGGTCTGCTCCCAGATCTCGGGGCCCGTGGTACGATAGTGCGCCTCGGGATTGGCCTGATTGTAGAACTGGTCGGCCAGCACCGCCCCGGGGGTCTCGTGCACGATGTGCTTGGCCTTCATCACGTAGTGATCGGGATGGTCGGGCGGGACCGCCGTCGGGGTGATCACGACTTCGGCGCCATAGGCCTTGAGCAGGCGCACCTTCTCCTGCGACATCTTGTCGGGCATGGTGAAGATGCAGCGGTAGCCCTTGAGGCTCGCCGCGATCGCCAGCCCCACGCCGGTGTTGCCACTGGTCCCCTCGACGATGGTCCCGCCTGGCTTCAGGTCACCGCGCTGCTCGGCGCCCTCGATGATCGCCATGGCGATCCGGTCCTTGACCGAGCCACCGGGGTTGGCGTATTCCGCCTTGCCGTAGATCGGCGTCCGGAGGCCGACGCCGATGCGAGCCAACCGGATCATCGGCGTCCACCCGATCGTCCCGAGCACCGACTCGTACGGCGCGCGATTGGGAGGGGAAGCGGTCATGGGTCGCCCTGGGAGCTGGGATGCCGAAAGTGCACCGGCTGGAGAAAGGGCGCGGCCACCGGTCGGCCGTTGCGGAGCGCCGGCGAGAAGCGCAGCTCGGTCGAGCCGGTCAGGGCGGCGGAATCCAGCGCTGGATACCCGCTCGACTCCGCGACACGAGTGGAGTCGGGGACCAGCGTCCCCTGCGCGTCCACGAACAGCCTAAGGAGCACGCGCCCCTCGATGCCCTGCTCCAGCAGCGCGGGCGGGTACACCATCGGGGTGACCGGGTTGATCGCCACCGGGGGCTGGTCGGCAGTGCTCTCGGTCGCCGCAGGCTGATGATCGCCCAGGGCGACCGTGCCCACGGTGCGGTCGCTGCAGCCCAGCATGGCGGTCGCGCCGGCGAGCGACCACGCGAGGAGCGCGCGCCTCATCGCTTCCCCTGCGCCCGCCGCTGAAGCTCGGCCAGACGGTTCAGCGCCTCGAGCGGCGTCAGGCTGTCGAGGTCCAGGGCCTTGAGGTCGCTCACGACGGGGTCCGGCGCTGCGGCCGCAAAGAGCGGGAGCTGACCCTCGTCGCGCTCGAGCGGCGGAGGTGCCCCCGGGACCATCCGGTGCTCGCCCTCGAGGGTGCCGAGGATCTCGCGAGCGCGGCCCACCACGGCACCCGGGAGGCCGGCGAGCTGGGCCACGTGAATGCCGTAGGAGCGGTCAGTACCGCCCGGCTCGAGCCGATGGAGAAAGATGACCGCGTCCCCGCTCTCCCGGACCGCGACGTTGAAGTTCCGCGCGTGCTGGAGCCGCTCGGGCAGCTGCATCAGCTCATGGTAGTGGGTCGCGAACATCGTCTTGCAGCCCACTTGGTCATGCAGGTGCTCGGTGACGGCCCAGGCGATCGCCACGCCGTCGTAGGTGGACGTCCCCCGGCCGATCTCGTCCAGCAGCACCAGACTCCTCGCGGTGGCGCTATGGAGGATGGAGCTGGTCTCGCTCATCTCCACCATGAAGGTGGACTGCCCTCGCGCGAGGTTGTCGCTCGCCCCGACCCGGGTAAAGAGCCGGTCCACCACCCCGATGGACGCCTCCGCCGCGGGCACGAAGGCTCCCATCTGCGCCAGCACGACGCAGAGGCCGATCTGGCGGAGGATGGTGGATTTGCCGGCCATGTTGGGTCCGGTGACGAGGAGCACCCGCTCGCCGGCCGTGAACCGCGCGTCGTTGGGCATGAACGACTCGCGCGGCATCATCCGCTCGATCACCGGATGCCGGCTCTCGCGGAGGACCAGGTCGAAGCCATCATGCACCCGGGGCCGGACATAGCGTCCGGCCACGGCCTTCTCCGCCAGCGCCGCCCAGACGTCGAGACGGGCGAGTACCCGCGCGGTGCGCTGGATACGGCCGATCGCCTGGCCCACGGCCGCGCGCAACGCGCCGAAGAGCTCCGCCTCCCGCACCGCCATGCGCTCTTCCGCGCCGAGCACCTTCGACTCGTAGTCCTTGAGCTCGGGCGTCACGTAGCGCTCCGCGGAGGCGAGCGTCTGCCGCCGCTCGTAGTCGGGCGGGACCTTGGCCGCGTGCGCGTTGGTGATCTCGAGGTAGTAGCCGAAGATCTTGTTGAATCCGACCTTAAGCGATGAGATGCCGGTCCGCTCCCGCTCCCGCTGCTGAAGGGAGGCGATGTACTGGCGGCCCCCGTCGCGAAGCGAGCGGAGCTGGTCCAGCTCGGCGTCGTACCCGTGGCGGATCACGCCGCCGTCGGCGAGGATGGGCGGAGGACGATCCTCGAGCGCGGCGGTGAGCTCGCCGGTGAGGTCGGCGAGGAGGTCGAGCTCTTCGACGGCCTCCGCGAGGAGCGCCGAGCGGCGCCCATCGGGCAGCGCGTACCCCGCGAGCGCCGCCAGCGCCTCGGCCACGTCGGGAAGCCGCTGGAAGGAGTCGCGCAGCGCGCCGAGCTCCCGTGGCACGGCGCGACCCGCGGCGGCGCGGCCGGCGAGACGCTCGAGGTCGCGGACGCCGTCGAGCGCCTCGCGCAGGCGGGCGCGGCCCCGGCCGTCGCGCGCCGCGACGTCCACCGCGTCGAGACGCGCCTCGATCGCGGCCGGCTCGCGCAGCGGGGATACCAGCCATTGGCGCAGTAGCCGACCGCCCATCGGAGTGACGGTCGCGTCGACGGTCTCCAGCAGGGTGCAGCCCGCCGCGCCGGCGCGGAGCGGCTCGACCAGTTCCAGGTTTCGCCGGGTCATGTCGTCGAGCCAGAGCAAGGTGCCGCTCCGACGCATCACCGGCCGGGCGAGGTGGGGCAGCCCCCCCGGCTGAAGCTCCGCGAGGTAGCGGAGCAGGGCGCCCGCGGCACCGAGGGCGGCGTCGTCATCGGGGCCGATGCCGAGACCGTCGAGTGAAGCGATCGAGAAGCGGCGGGTCAGCTCCTCACGGGCGAGATCGGGGTCGAACTCCCAGCCTTCGCGCGAGGTGAGGAGCGGCGCAGGACCGGTATCAGGAAGCGAGGGCGCGGTCTCCCCGGCGGGCATCACGACCTCGGCGGGACCCAGGCGCGAGAGGGCCTCCTCGACGCCATCCTCGCTCAGCGTCTCCAGCACCAGCTCGCCGGTGCTCAGGTCCACCGCGGCCATTCCAACCCGGCCACGCCGGCGCGCCAGCGCGGTCATCCAGTTGTTGCGCCCGCCGGGGATCCATCCGTCCACCAGGAGCGCGCCGGGCGTCACCGTCTCCACCACCTCGCGGCGGACCAGTCCCTTCGCCAGCCGTGGGTCCTCGACCTGCTCGCAGATGGCGACCCGATGCCCCGCGCTCACCAGCTGCCGCAGATACTCGGCGGCGGCCTTCACCGGCACACCGGCGAGCGGCACGCCGTCGCCGCGTGAGGTCAGCGCGATCTCCAGGACCCGAGCCGCGAGCTCCGCGTCCTGGTAGAACATCTCGTAGAAGTCGCCGACGCGATAAAAGAGGATGGTGTCCGGACGCTGCGCCTTCACTTCCCGCCAGTGCTTGAGCATCGGCGGAGTCGAGGCGCCGGCGGTCTCGCGGGTCACGGGCGCCGGAGAGGTTTGCGAGGGGACTGGCGGGACATACGCTGGACAATATAACCCTTCACTCCGGGAGAGACCCCGCGTCCACTCCACTCCGCAAAACGTGAGGTGCGCATGGCCGGCCAGGGCTCCACGGGCAACGTGATCGCCGCGCTCGCCAGCTTCTTCATCCCCGGCCTGGGGCAGCTGATCCAGGGAAGGCCGATGAGGGCGGTCGTGATGTTCGTGCTCGCCGCGATCCTGTGGTGGTTCCTGCTCGGCTGGGTCATCCATCTTTGGTCCATCCTGGATGCCGCGCTGTGGAAGCCGCGCGGCGTGACGGTGTGAGGAACCAATGCCGCAACCCTTTCACTTCGCGTTCTTCGTCCGCGATCTCGACTCCACCCGGCGCTTCTACGGCGAGATCCTCGGTTGCCGCGAGGGCCGCAGCACCGACACCTGGGTGGACTTCGACTTCTTCGGCAACCAGATCTCGGCTCATACCACCGGTCAGGTGACGCCGACGCAGAACACCGGGAAGGTCGAGAACATCCTGGTGCCGATGCCGCACTTCGGCGCCATTCTCAAGTGGGAGGAGTTCGAAGCGCTTGCCGGGCGGATCCACGCGGCGGGTCTGCCGTTCGTGGTCGAGCCGCGCATCCGCTACGCGGGACAGCCGGGCGAGCAGGCCACGATGTTCGTCCTCGATCTCAGCGGCAACGCCCTCGAGTTCAAGAGCTTCAGGCATCCGGAGCACGTCTTCACCGCATGACGACGGCCTCGGTCGCCGTGATCGGTGGAGGAGTGGTGGGCGCCAGCGTGGCCTATCACCTGGCGGCGCGCGGCTGGCGCGACGTCGTCATCCTCGAGCGCGGCGCCGGTCCGGGCGAGGGGAGCACCGCCCGGGCCACGGGTGGGTTTCGCGCGCAGTATGCCACTGCGATGAACGTGCGGCTGTCGCTGCTCGCGCGGGAGAAGCTCGGTCGCTTGGAAGCGGAGACCGGCGTGGATCCCGGCTACGCACCGTGCGGCTACCTCTGGATTGCGGGCGACGAGCGCGAGCTTGCGGAGCTCAGGGCCGGGCAGCTGGTCCAGCACGCCGAGGGACTGCGCGAGGCGGTGCAGCTGGGGCCCGAGGATGTTCTCCAATGCAATCCCGCGCTCGCGGCGGAAGGCATCGTTGGCGGCGTGTTCTGCCCGACCGACGGCTTCATCCGTCCACTTCGCATCCTGGAGGGATACCTCGCCGCTGGCGCTCGGCTCGGCGTTCGGGTGGCGTGGAGCACCGAGGCGACGGGCTTCTCCCTTCAACCGGGGGAGACCATCTCCGAGGTACGGACGTCTCGCGGGACGATCGGCGTCGCGGCGGTGGTGAACGCTGCCGGCCCATGGGCGGGCGCCATCGCGGCATGGGCCGGCGTGGACCTGCCGGTGACGCCGCTCCGGCGCCAGGCCGCGGCCACCGAGCCGTGCGATCTGCTGCCCGAGTCGATGCCCATGACCATCTTCGCCGGGGACGGCTTCCATCTCAGGGTGCGGGACGGCCGGGTGCTGCTCCTCCGGCCTACCCCCGGCGTAGCCGGGCGGCCATTCGATGACTCGGTGGCCCCCGAATGGGTGCGCGAGGTGACCGCCATCGCTCAGCGACGCGTGCCGGTGCTTCGCCGGGCCACGATCGATCCCCGTGCCTGCTGGGCCGGTCTCTACGAGATGTCGCCGGACAAGCACGCCGTCCTCGGCCGGGCGCCCGGCTGCGAGAACCTCTTCCTGGTGAACGGGTCCTCGGGACACGGCGTCATGCACGCGCCCGCCCTGGGCCAGCTTCTCGCCGAGATCATGTCGGACGGGGCGGCCACCTCACTGGATGTGACGCCGCTCCGCCCCAGCCGGTTCGCGGAGGGGGCTCCGAACCCTGTTTCGGGAGTCCTGTGAAGCGGCTCGGGCTCGGCACGGCCCTCCTGCTCGTCGCTTGCGCCGGGGGCACGGCGTCCAGTATGCAGATCGAGCGCCACGTACGGCCCCTCGGCACCACGGGTCCGGATGCCGTCGCGCTGCCGGTGTACGATCGGTACCGCTACGGTGTCGTGGTGGGATCGGTCATCACGGAGACCGGCGAGCGAGGGTGCAACGGCGAGGTCTGGCTCGAGCCGGAAGGCGCGCCGGTGCGTGACGTGCGGGCCATCGCCGACCAGCGGCTCCACAACATGTTCCGCTTTCCGCAGCTCCTCCCCGGCCGCTACGAGCTCGGCGTGCGCTGCCTCGGCTTCACGCCGGTCAGGAAGAAGATGGATGTGAGGATCGGGGAGGTGGTGAGGGCGGTGGTCACGATGGCGAGGAGGCCGGCGGGGTGAAAAGTGAAAGGTGAAAAGGCTCAACCGCCCCTTTCACCTTTTCACCTCTTACGCTGTTCTGCCTACTCGAAGGTCTTGATCGTATCCCCCGCAGTCTCCTGCCACTGCTGGACGACCGCATGAAAATCCGCCACGAACGTGCTCAGGTCCACGGCAGTCGTGTCCCCCTCGGCCAACGGGGTGACGCGGGTGAGGCTTGCCGAGGCCTTTCCGTAGGTGCTGTCCGCGACGACCGCGGCCTCGTAGGCCTTCTTCGCCGCGGCGGGATGGCCGGTGCGCTCCAGCGCCGTGCCCAGGTTGTTCTGAAACACGGGCGAGTCGCGCCGCAGCTCCACGGCCCGGGCGAGCACCGGCAGCGCGTCCTCGCTCCGGTCCTGCTGGATGTAGATCAGGCCCAGGTTGTTCATGGCCCAGACGTCGCGCTCGTCGAGCGCGATGGCGCGCTGATAGGCGTCGATCGCCTCTGGCACCTGCTTCATCTCGTACCTGGCGCGACCCAGCAGCCTGAGGCCTTCCGCCGAAAGCGGCTCTAGCCCCATGGCGCGCTCGATCCGGTCCAGGGCCTCACGCGGCCTGCCGGTGTCCAGCAACACCCGCGCGGAGTTCAGCAGGCTCTTCCGGTGCTGGGGATCGATACGGAGCGCCTCGTCGAAGCTGCTCAGCGCCTGCTCCGGATCGCCCGCCTTCCAGGACGACAGGCCGGACATGTAGTGGCCCCACTGGTTCTCGGGGTTGGCGCGGGTATAGGACCCGAACAACTCCGCCGCCTCCGAGGACTTCCGGGCGGTGTATGCCGCCTCGGCGTCCACGTAGGAGACCGGAACGGTGGCGGCCGTGGTCTCCGTGACTGTACCGGACGGCGTGCCAGAATCGGTGGTCACGCTGAGGGTACTGGTAGTGGAGCTGCCCTGGATGGTGGTGGTGACAGGGCGCTTGTTGTCCCCGCAGGCCCCGGCCAATGGCAGGACGGCGGCGGCGAGGAACGCGAGATGGGTGCGACGGACCGACATGGGACTCCTCCTGGCTGTGCGCCGGCAGGCGCGTTGGGTGATCGGGCACCAATGCCAGAAGGCAACTAGGTGGCCAGGAGGACACCTGGTAGGGGCTCGCTCCTAAAGTCTTCCCTTTCTGCTGCTTAGCAGCCGGCCCCCAAAGCGGTTCACTCTCAATGTGTCCCAAAGGACACGGTCAGAGCGGTCTCTATGTGTCCGACGGGACACGCTACTCAGCCGCCCGCCGGATCCCATGCCGGCGCATGATCTTGAGCAGGCTGGCGTGGTCGGCCAGGCCGAGCGCCTGGGCCGTCCGGGTCACGTGCCAGTCGTGCCGCTCCAACGCGGACACGATGATCCGCCGTTCCGCCTCCGCCTTCAGCTCCTGGAAGCCGAGTCCACCTTCCAGGGGTGGCGCTGTCGACCCCGCCGAGCGGATCTCGAGGGGCACATGCTCCGGCGCGATGACCTCCCCGTCCGCCGCGATGATCATCCGCTCCACCACGTTCCGCAGCTCGCGCACGTTGTTCCGCCGCCACTCGTAGGCCATAAGCAGGTCGAGGGCATCCGCCGCGATCTTCTTCCGGCGCATCCCGAACCGGGCGCAGATCCCGGTCACGAACTGCTCGGCCAGGGCCGGGATGTCCGACAGGCGCTCGCGGAGGGGTGGAACGCGGACGACGTGCACCGCGAGCCGGAAGTACAGGTCCTCGCGAAACCGGCCAGCCCGGGCCTCGGCCTCGAGATCGCGATTGGTGGCCGTGACTATCCGGGCCTCCACCTTCACCGGCTTCGTCCCGCCCAGCCGGGTGACCTGCCGCTCCTCGAGCACGCGGAGGAGCTTGGCCTGGGCCTGGAGCGGCAGCTCACCGATCTCGTCCAGGAAGAGCGTCCCCCGCTCCGCCGCCTCGAAGGCGCCCTTCCGGGTGCTTATCGCTCCCGTGAACGCTCCCCGCTCGTGGCCGAAGAGCTCGCTCTCGACCAGGCTCTCGGGAAGCGCGGCGCAGTTGATGGCGACGAACGGCCCGGACGGCTGCGGCCCGAACCGGTGGAGATCGCGGGCCACCAGCTCCTTCCCGCTCCCGCTCTCACCCACGATCAGCACCTGACTCGGCACCGGCGCGACCTTGGCGATCGTCGCGCGCAGCTCCGCCATGGCCGCGCTCCCGCCCACCAGCGAGGTCTCCCGGCCCAGCTGACGGCGAAGCGCGGAATTCTCCGCCCGGAGCCGGCTCCGCTCCATCGCGCTCTCGATCTCGTGGACCACGCGCTCCATCGGCTCCGCCTTGTCGATGAAGCCGTAGGCCCCGAGTCGGAGCGCCTGGACGCAGCGGTCGTAGCTGCCGGTGCCGGTGTACACGATCACCGGCACCTGGGAGCCCTTCCGCTCCAGCGTGCGAAGCACCTCGAATCCGTCCATGCCCGGCATCTCGAGGTCGAGCACGACGCAGTCCACCGGGGCCGAGGCGAGGATCTCCAGGGCCTTCTCCCCGGCCGGCGCGGTCAGCACCTCGTAGCCGCCGGTGCGGCGCAGGTCGTACGCGTACTGCTCCGCCAGCGGGGCGACGTCGTCTACCACGAGGACCAGCGTCATAGCGGGATCTCGACGGTGGCGCGGGTGCCCGTGCCGGGCTCGGTTTCGATGCGGAAGGAGCCGCCGAGGTCGAGCACCAGCCGCCGGACGATGGACAGACCCAGCCCGGTGCCGCCCTCCTTGGTGGTGTGAAAATCGTCGAACGCGCTGTCGAGCTCGGCCTTCGTCATGCCCGAGCCGGTATCGGTGACGTGGACCCGGACGACCGACCCCTGGCCGTCGCGTCTCGCGCGCTCGGTGGAGACGGTCACCGTCGCGCCCTGGCGGGCGTCGGCGGCGTCGGCGGCATTGCCGACGAGATTCTCGATCACCCGGCGGAGCATGAGGCGGTCCACGGCGACCGGCGGCAAGGCTTCGGCGAGCTCCGCGCGGATCGGCGTACGGGCTCTCGGAGCCTGGAGGACCTCGGCGATCACGGAGTTGATGTCGCACTGCTCCGGTGACACCGCGGGCGCGAGCCGGGCGTAGTTCCGAGCCAGGGTATCGAGGTACTGCACGCTGGACTCCAGGGTCGCCTTGCGCTCCTCGAACACGCCGGGGAGTGCGGCCGGCTCTTCCCGTGCTACTTGGTCGAGGTGGCGCAGCACGTTCCGAATCGGCACCAGCCCGTTCTTGATGTCGTGATTCACCTGCCGGGCAAGGTCGCCCATCGCCACCCGCCGCTCCGCCTCGCGAAGGCCGGCGACCGCGCGGCGGAGCCGCACCGTCATCTCTCCCAGCAGCCGGGACAGGGCGCCGATCTCGTCGCTGCGGTCGGTGGCGAAGTCCTGGTCGAGGCGGTCCAGATCGATCGAGGCGGTCTTGTCGGCCAACTCCGTGAGCGGCCGGCTCACCACCCTCGCCAGCCAGGCGCTGAGGATGATCGCCAGCAGCCCCGTCACGCCGAGCGCCACCATGACCCATGTATTGAGTCCCCGTCGCAGCGCCGCGAGGGTCACGCCTGACTGGGTCACGACCAGTCGGGCGCTGTCCGCGGTGCCGGTCAGGGCATCGAGGAACGGGACGGCGAGCTCTCCGATCACGGCACCCTGGCCTGGAGTGGCGGCCAGCGCCACAGTCAGGTCGGGGTCGGGATCGAGCCCGCGGAGGAACCGTTCTTCGGCGGCGAGCCCGCCGACCAGCGTCAGCGGCCTCCCGGCCACGCTGACCGACTCAACGGCCGCAAGTGTGAGGAGCGGCGCTTCGGCGGTGCGAAATCGGACCAGGGCAGGGGCGGGGGCCATAGCGGCGAGGAACCGCGGGAGCTCGCCGCGCACCTCGTCATACTCGTTGCGGAAGTGGCCGGAGCTCACGATCCGGCCGGCAGTGTCCTGCACCTGGAGCACCGAGAGACCGGAGAGTCGCATCGCCCCGCCGGCCCAGTCGAGCACGTACGCGCGTGAAGCGGACTGCCCCAGGAGTCCCAGGCGGAAGCGGTTGTCGGCCGCGAGGTCGCGGCTCAGGGCCTCGAGCCGCGCCACGACCCGCTCGCGCTCGCGAGCGAGCTCGACCCCCAGCCGGCCCACGGCCGCCGCGCCGCGCCGGCGGCCCTCGTCACCCAACCGACGATCCATCTCGCGGCGCACGCCGAAGGCGAGCACCGCGAGCGGCACCAGCACTGCGAGGGTCGAGACCAGGAAGAGTCGGGCGCGGAAGCTCACCGTGGCTCCACGGCCCGCAGCCGGCCGTCGAAATCGACCGTGATCGGCGGTACGCCCCGGCGTACGACCACGCTGTGGCGCGTCTCGATCAGCGGCACCACGGTCGCGCCGGCGGGCCAGGCGGCGATCTCGCGGCAGGGCACCAGGGTCGTGCGCGGCACCGGGATCACGTATGCGGTGCCGAGGTCGGAGCGGATCGCGGTGACCGGAGTGCGGGCATACTGCCCGTCGATGACCCGCATCGGCTGCCCGGAGAGCGCAACCAGGCGCTCCGCGATGGCGCGGCCGACCGGGTCGCTCGAGAGCGGGGTGGTTATTCGCGAGCCGGTGGTGGAAGGGGTCGCACGCTCCCTGATCTCGGGACACCGCCCCGGGTCGGACCACCAGAATGGTCCCTCCGCGGCACGGGCCTCCACCCGCACCGCGTCGCTCGCGAGATCCGCTCGGAACGCCGCACTGTCCGCCGGGATCAGCGCGTCGAAGCCGCGCTGACCGGGAGGAATCGCCAGAACGTAGATCCGGCTCCACGGGAGCGGATGCACCACCAGGTCACTCCTCGCACCGGCGTACTCCAGCAGCTCGGTGTCGTCGGTCGTGAGGGCGTCGGCTCCGGCATCGAGCGCATCGCGGGCGTCACCGGTGACGAGGCGGAGGGCGAACGTGGTGCCCGCCGTGGAGCCGGAGTCGGTCACCAGCGCCAGCGTGGGATCGGCGAAGACCCGCGGCACGGAGTCGTAGGACCGATCCAGCGTGACGACCAGTCGCCGCTGGTCGAGCGGTACGACCGAGACGACCCCTGCGTGACGAAGGGTGGTCGCGGCCTCGGGGCGGGTGCGCCACTCGGCGGCCGCGGCGCCCGCGCTGGCGTGGAGCGCCGCGCCGGCGATGACCAGCGTCCACGCGCGACCGGTGCGATCACTGGTCCAGGATTCCGCGACCGCAGGGCGGACGGCTCCGGTACAGTCGAGCCGGACCATGGGCTGGGGCTGGGATGGGGCGACGACCGCGGTGTCTCCGGGCCACGGCACCGCGACGACCAATGCTCGCGGCTCGCCCATCCGGCCGGTTGGCAGCAGGCAGGGATCCGGCGATGGTGCGGGCTTTGGGCCCGTCTCGGGAGCCCCGCCACCGCAGCCAACGGAGAGCCAGCTCAACAGGGCCGCGCCGAGCACGCCGGCGCGCCGGATTGTGCGCGGGGTCATGCCGCGATTCCTAGTGGGTCGTCAGGGCTCCGCGACCACGAAGGGACTACCACCCATCCCGGACTTAAGCTTCGCGGCCGCGGCCTGCGCTTCCTGCTTGGTGGCAAACGTGCCCGCTCGGACCTTGTAGTAGCCACGCTCGCGGACGATCACCGACGGGAAGCCGAGCTGCTCCGCCTTCGTCGCCGCATCGTCGGCTGCACCGGGCGTGGCCACGGCCGCCACCTGGACCCGGTACTTCGCCGCCTTCGTCGGCGCGCGCTGGGGGAGCGAGTCCGCCACCCGCGCAGCCGCCGAGTCGGCCGGCCGTTGGTTGGTCTTGGACGCCGCGGCGGTGTCACCGGAGGCGACGGCGCGGGGGGGAGTGGCGCAGCGCTGGTAGAGGAACCCGAGCTGTCGCTGGAGCTCCAGGTCCGTGCCCGCCGCCGCGACGCCGTCGGCGAGCCAGCGGCACGCCCGAACGGTGTCCTTCAGCTCGAAGTAGGTGCGACCGCCCCAGTAGGCCGCCTGCGCCAGGAGCGGTGTAAACGGGTGATCCAGCCGGAGGTGCTCCAGGTTCCGAGCCGCGCCCTCGAAGCTCCGGGTGGCGTAGTCCATCTGCACCAGCCGGAGCAGGGCGTCGTCCGCCCAGGAGGACGTGGGATACTCGACCACGACGCGCTGGAGATCCCGGCGCATGTCGGCCGCGGAGTTCGACACCATGGCCTGGGTATAGAGGATCTCGGGATACAGCGAGTCGGTGGGTGGGGTGGCGGCGAGGAGCCGGTCCACCGCGCTCCGCGCCGAGTCGCCCTGACCCTCCTGCGCCGCGCGCACCGCAGC
Organism: Gemmatimonadales bacterium; assembly: GCA_035540075.1. Classification (GTDB taxonomy): domain Bacteria; phylum Gemmatimonadota; class Gemmatimonadetes; order Gemmatimonadales; family GWC2-71-9; genus CAVVWJ01. Next base: position 9,414 of record DATLHD010000039.1, on the reverse strand, counting down.
CGTGAGGCGAGGGTCCGTCTGCGCGGCGACACCCGAAGCGCCGGCGCCGAGCAGCAGGGCGGAGAGGCAGAACAGAAGTCTCATGCGGCAGCCTTGGCGGACATCGCCATCCGGAGCACCAGATCGGTCAGGATGCCGCGCTCGTCGGAGATCGTGATGCCCTTGAGCGCGGTATCGGCCGCGAGCACTGCACGAAGCGCGCCGGTCACCCGCTTGGCGGGCCACTTCGGGGCCCAGCGGATCCAGCGAGACTTCTCCTCGCTCCAGCTCAAGAGCCCGAAGACCCGGCACCGCTGGATCGCCCGAAAGACGGCATCGTCGAGGGCTCGGCCGCGCTGGCCACGGTCCATGTGGGAGCGGGCCACGCCCACGCCGACCAGAGTCGTACCCAGCACGCCGGCCAGCTTCACGCCGGAGTTACCGGGCTGGTCGAGCAGCAGCCCGATCAGGTGGACCGCGGGGCCCGTCCGGTCCTCCATCACCGCATCGCGCCAGTCGAAGATGGTCTCGCCGTGACGCACGCCGACCAGTTCCCCGACCCGCTCGACGGTCAACGGCTCGCCCGGCGGCAACGCCGCCAGCTTCTCCAGCTCCGCCGCCAGCGACGCGAGCTCACCGCCGACCGCGCGCACCAGGTGGAGCGCCGCCTCCTGGGGCAGCTCGAGCCCGAGGCCCTTCGTCCGGCGCTCCAGCCATTTGAGCACCCGCTCCTCGGGCAGGGGCTCGCACGCGACGGTCACCGCGGCGCGGGCGATCTCCTTGTCCTCGCTCTCCTCGTTGGCGCCCTGGATCAGCACCAGCACCGTGTCGGGCGCGGGCCGGGCGAGGTAGTTCAGCAGGGCGCCGCGCACCTTGGGCTTGCGCTTCAGCGCCTCGATCTCGCGGAGCACGACCACTCGGCGATCCGCCATCATCGGCAGCGTGGTGCAGAGCGCGAACAAGTCGTCGGCATCGAGCTGCCCGGCCCCGCGCTGGTCGAGGTTGAAGTCGCGGAGCGAGGGGTCGAGGACGCGATCCAGCAGCGCCCGCAGGGCCTCGTCCTTGAGCAGGTCCTCGGGACCGTGAAAGTAGTAGGCCGCGGCGGCATCGCCCTTCGCCAGCGATCGCAGGAACGCGTCCAGTGACTGGGATGGCATGGGAGAAAGCTACGCCGGGCCGTGGCCGGGTGGAAACGAGACGGGATGCTCTCCCGTAGCGCCGCCGGCCACGGCGCGCTCGTACAGCCCGAGCACGTGCGCGCGACCCACCAGGCCGAGCAGGTGGCCGGTGGCGCGATCCACCACCGGAATAGAAGGAGCGCCTCGCACGCCCATGCGCCGGATCGCGTCCAGCAGGGAGTCTCCCGGACTCACGGTCTCCGCCGCGATCGCCACCTGCGACGCCACCAGGCCCGCGGTCTGTTCGCGGGGCAGGTTCGCGAGTCGGCCGAGCTCCGCGAGCGGGATGATGCCCACGAGCCGCCGGTGCTCGTCCACCACGGGGAGGTCGGTGTAGGCGCTGCGCCCCAGGTGCTCCAGCAGCTGGCCCAGCGGCGCGGACTCCCCCACGACATGCGGCGCCGGGTCGAAGGCGTCGGCCACGCGGAGTCCGGCGAGCACGTCGCGATCGGCGCCGTGCTGGAGCCGCTCACCACGCCGGCGGAGCCACCCGCTGTAGAGCGAGTCTGGCTCCAGCCGCCGCGCTACCACGTTGGCGATCACCGTGGTCAGCATGAGCGGCAGGACGATGTTGTAGTCGTTGGTCATCTCGAACACCAGCAGCATGCCGGTGATCGGCGCGGCGGTGGCGGCGGCGACCACCGCGCCCATGCCCACCAGTGCGTACGCCTCGGGGTGCAGGCCGAGCCCGGGAAAGAGCGTGGCGAGCGCCACGCCAAAGGAGCCGCCCGCAGCCGCGCCGACGAACAGCGAAGGGGTGAAGACGCCGCCCGACCCGCCGAAGGTGAGGGTGATCGAGGTGGCGAGTATGCTGCCCAGCGCGAGCAGCGCCAGCGCACTCCAGGACATGCGCCCGAAGACCTCGAGGTGCACCGCCAGGTGGCCGTGGCCCACCAGCAGCCCCTTGGAGAGGATCACCAGGATGCCGACCAGCACTCCCCCGAGGAACGCGACCCCCCAGCGTGGACCTTCGATCTCCTTGGCGAGCTTCTCCATGCGGAAGTACACCCGCACGAACAGCACGGCCACGAGCCCGGCGACGACCCCGAGGAAGGGGTAGAAGATGAGCACCTCCCGCTGGAGGACGTAGCCGTACTCCTCCGGCACCGGGAAGGCGGGGTTGTTGCCGAGGAAGGTGTGCGACACGACGGCGGCGACGACGCTCGCCACGACGACGGACGGGAACGCGCCCACCGCCAGTGATCCGAGGATCTCCTCGAGGGCGAAGAACGCCCCCGCGAGCGGGGCGTTGAATGCGGCCGAGATGCCGGCCGCGGCACCAGCGGCCACCAGCACCTTGGTCCGTGCCGGGTCGAAGCGGAAAGCGCTGCCCAGAAACGAGGCGAGCGCCGCCCCGAGCACGGCGACGGGCCCCTCGCTCCCGGCGGCGCCACCGGAGCCCAGGGTGACCGCGCTCGCCGCGGTACGCGCGAGCGCCGGGCGCGTCGGCAGCCGTCCGCCTTCGCGGGCGACCGCACGCTGCACGTCGGGAATGGTGAGACCCTCGTGCCCTCGACCCGGACCTCGCATGATCAGGTGCGCCCAGACCAGGCCCAGGCCGGTGAGCAGCGGGCGATAGGCCAGGACCCCGGCCTCGGTAAGCCAGACCGCCGGGGTGAGATAGAAGATCCAGAAGGCGAGGTCGATCAGCCGGTAGAACGCCACCACCCCCAGCCCTGCGCCGACTCCCACGGCCACTCCGAAGCCGAGGAGGATGGTGTTCTCGTTGAGGTTCAGCCCGTTGAACCAGTCGGCGAAGCGGTCCCACACGCCGCCGGCCCGACGGGCGGCCAGGCGGGCGGCGTAGCGCGCCGGGCGGGTAGGGTCGGGGAGGGTCGGTAGCCGCGGCAGCATCTACCGCCGGAAGGTCTGGACGAAAAGGAGACTCACCAGCGTCTTGCCATCCACGATCTCACCGCGCTCGATCATCTCCAGCACCCGGGACCAGCGCAGCGTGTGCAGCTCCATGAACTCGTCCGCCTCCCGGTGCTCCGCGCCGGGCTCGAGACCGTCGGCGAGGAAGAGGTGGATCCGCTCGTCGGTGAAGCCGGGCGTGGTGTATATGGTCGTGAGGCGCTCCAGTCGCCGGGCCCGCATCCCGGTCTCCTCCTCCAGCTCCCGCTCGGCACAGGACTCGGGAGACTCGCCGCCATCGAGGCGGCCGGCGGGCACCTCCCAGATGTAGCCGTCGGCAGCGTGGCGGAACTGGCGGATGAGCACGGCCCGGGGATCGGCCCCGCCGGGCGGATCGAGGAACGGCACCACGGCCGCGGCTCCGGGATGACGGAGCATCTCCAGCTGGCCGATCGAGTCGTCAGGAAAGCGGACGGTGTCGAGATCGAGGTTGACGATGCGGCCGGAGTAGAGGCGCTTGGAAGAGACGAGGGACATGCTCAGGGCCGTGAGGAAAGAGGGAAAAACGGGTCAAAGAATGCTCCTCACCCACGCTATCGGGACTTTCAGCCCTTCGGCGAAGAGGTAGCGCAGCTCGACTACAGGGTTCGCGGAGATGGGGCTGCTCTCGGTGGGAGAGGTGTAGGCCTCGAGCCGAGTGCGGCGGGCCTCCAGCCGAAGCCTGAACATATGGAAGGGATCGCTCACCAGCAGCACCCGCCGGAGCCCGCGCTCCCCCAGCCACTCGCCCACCGCCGTCATCGAGGTGCGAGTCGAGCGCCCGACCGGCTGTACCACGACGGCCTCCTGCGGCACCTCGTGCGCCACCAGGTAGCGCTGCCCCGCGAGCGCCTCGCTGGTGGTGTCTCCCCGGCCGACACCGCCGGTCACCAGGATCATCGGCGCGTACCCTTCGCGGTAAAGCACGATCGCGTGGTCGAGCCGTGCCCGCAGCACCGGCGAGGGGCGACCGTTGTACTGCGCCGCACCCAGCACGACGATCGCGTCCACCGGGCGCCGCTGGTCGTGCTGGCTGGTGATCAGCACCGCCGCGAGCGCGACGGTGTACACGACGCCCGCCGCGAAGAGCACCAGGCCCACGGTGGAACTGAGGGAGCGTCGGCGCGGCACGGGCTACAGGTCGAAGCTCTCGCCGTGTCGGGGAATCCGCACGTCCCGCACCCCGGCCTCCTTGAGAGCCTTGGCCATCGCCTCGAGCGCGGGAGGTTCCCCGTGGACCACGAACGCCCGCCGGATCGGTCCCCCGAGCCGGCGCACCCACGCGAGCAGCTCTCCGCGGTCCGCGTGGGCCGAATAGCCGTCGATGCTCTGGACCTCGGCGCGCACCGGGAGCTCGTCGCCGAAGATCCGGATCGGGTCGACGCCCTCCTTGATGCGCCGGCCCAGCGTGTGCTCGGCCTGGTAGCCGACGAAGAGTACCAGGTTGCGGTGGTCGCCGATGCCGTGCGCGAGGTGGTGGAGAATGCGTCCGGACTCCGCCATGCCCGAGGCCGCCACGATCACCATGGGGCCGGGCGAGGTGTCGAGCGCCTTGGATTCCTCGACCGTGCGGACGTAGCGAACCAGGGGGAAGTCGAAGATCCGGCTCTCGGAGGCGACGAGGCGCTCCCGCTGGTCGAAGACCTCGGGATGCATCCGGAACACGGTGGTGACTTCCACCGCGAGGGGGCTGTCCACGTAGATCGGGATCTCGGGGATCTTCCCCGCCCGCCAGAGCTGGTGGAGGCTGTAAATCAGCTCCTGAGCCCGCCCGAGGGCGAAGGCGGGCACCAGCACCTTGCCACCCCGCGCGGCGACCCGGCGAACCGCCTCGCCCAGCCGCTCCTCCGCGCCGGCCACCGACTCGTGGCTCCGGTCCGCGTAGGTGGCCTCGACGATCAGCGTGTCCACCGGCCCGGAAGGCGGGTCGGGATCGCGAACGATCGGGAGCCCGCTCCGGCCGATGTCGCCGGAGAACACCAGGCGGTGGCTCCCGCCCTCGGTGATCCTGATATCCACCGAGGCCGAGCCGAGGATGTGGCCGGCGTCGAGAAACTCGAGCGCGAGGTGCTTCCGCAGGTGGATGATGCGCCGGTACGGTACGCCGACGATGAGGTCCTGGGTCGCGACGGCGTCGGCCAGCGAGTACAGCGGCTCGCTCTGGGCGCCCGCCTTGTTGCGGCGCTGGAGGAGCTCGAAATCCTTCTCCTGGATGTGCGCCGCATCGGCCAGCATCACCGCGCAGAGGTCGCGGGTGGCCGGTGTCGCGTGGATCGGCCCATGGAACCCGTGCCCTACCAGCAGCGGGAGCCGGCCCGAGTGATCGATGTGGGCGTGGCTCAGCACGATCCCGTCGAGGCGGCGGGGGTCGAACGGGAGCCGCAGGTTCAGCTCCCGCGCCTCGGCCCGATGGCCCTGGAACAGCCCGGCGTCGAGGAGGAACCGCCCGCCCGCCGCCTCCAGCAGGTGCATGGAGCCGGTGACCTGGCCGGCGGCGCCGTAGAACGAGAGTCGGATCACGGGGTCCTCATCTGGTGCCGAACAGCCGGTCGCCCGCGTCGCCGAGGCCGGGGAGGATGTAGCCGTGCTCGTTGAGCTGGCGGTCGAGCGCGGCGGCGAAGATGGGGACGTCGGGATGCTCCTCGAGCATCAGCGCCACCCCTTCGGGGGCGGCGACGAGGCAGAGGAACTTGATTCGCCGCGCCCCCGCCTCGAGCAGGGCGGACACCGCGGCCACCGCGGAGCCGCCCGTAGCGAGCATCGGGTCGAGCACGAAGAAGTCGCGCTCCACCTCCGACGCGGGAATCTTGAAGTAGTAGTCCACCGGCTTCAGTGTGTCGTGATCGCGATAGAGGCCGATGTGGCCGACGCGTGCCGAGGGAATCAGCTGCGCGATCCCTTCCACCATTCCGAGGCCTGCCCGGAGGATCGGCACCAGGGTCAGCTTCTTTCCCGACACCTGCTGACCCGTCATCCGCTCCAGCGGTGTCTCGATCTCCACCGGCTCGGTGGGGAGATCCTTGGTGACCTCGTACGCCATCAGTGTGGCGATCTCGCCCACCAGCTGCTTGAAGTCGCGGGTGCTGGTGTCCCGATCCCGGAGGATCGAGAGCTTGTGGGCGATGAGCGGATGGGTGAGGACCGTCAGATTGGGGAACGATGCCCGTGGCATGGGTCCAATATGCGGGAGGTGATCCGTCCGCAGTAGGGGAGCCGCGTCGCGCGGACCCGGAAAAACGAACGGGGGAGCCGGTTGGCTCCCCCGTTCGTGCGCGTCACCGTCGGCCTACTGGTGGGCCCAGATCTGGCAGAAGGAGGCGTTGTCCGATCCCCCGATCTCGTCACGGCCTTCCACGTAGACCGCGTTCATCAGCGCCTTGGGGGCATACTTGATGTCGCTGACCTGGAAGCCGTCAGCGGCGTCCTTCTTGGTGATGAACACCTTGCCGAAGTGTGCCAGGCCGAGCCCGTGGCCGCTCTCGTGGGCGATCACGGAGTAGAAGTCGATAAAGCCGCCCGGGGTTCCCTGGTTGGTGTAGATGAAGGAGGGGTTGAAGTAGATCTCCACCAGCCCGGTGTCACGATTGCCGTCGCCATTGATATCGGTTTCGACGTCGTCGCTGGGATCCGGCGTGTTCTGGTCGTCCACGAAGGTAAAGGTGAACGAGATCCCGAGAATGGCGTTGGAGCCGCCGGCTACAATGGCTTCGAAGAACTCGGGAGGCTGCCAACCGGCCTGCACGATGTCGGCAGGCTGCGCGTAGTTCGAGTTCACCGGATTGCCGAGCAGCACCTGATCGAGCTGGTCGGGATCGCTGCCGGCCGGCACCGCGACACGCTCGATGGGCGAGTCGGAGCACCGGCGGTCCCGCCAGGACTGGATCGCCTCCTCGATGTAGCCCTCCAGCTCCGCCTGGGTCGAGAGCCGGAACCCGCCGCTGTCCACCTCGATGGCCGGGAGGTTGGGGATCCCGAACGCCGTGGTGCGAAGGTCGGGATCGATGGCGTAGGTGACACCCTCCGCCCCGCCGCGCCGCGGGTCGCCGGGCACCCACTGGTATGGGAGGGTGTGGGTCCTGTCGTTGGCGACGATGACCGTCGGCGATGCCGCATCGTACGCCTTCGCTCCATACAACAGCTCGCCCCGGTCGACCCGCAGGTTCGATCCCTTCGCGGCGAGGCGGGCATTGATCCGCTGGAGGAGGGGACTCACCTTCACCACTTCGTCACTGCCTGACGCCTGCTTCGCCGATTCGACACCGTCCACCTTCCGGGCACCGATATCGGTCGGGGATGTGATCGGCTGTTCGGCGCAAGCGACCAGCCCTGCGAGAGCGATCGCGCTTCCAGCGCGGAATACGTGCGATACATGCATACGGGACCTCTGATGCCCGGAGTGAGACTGGGGGCGTCATGCCGGAAGACGGCTGGTGCCTCGGAACCTGGAGTACCTCTGAGTGCTGATCGGGTCCGCGAGCCGGGGCGGGGCGCCCAGGCGTGCCGAAATCCGTCACGAGAAACGGACCGCAGTGAAGCTATTGTCGACCGGGAGAAAGGCAACCACGCGTGTCGTGGAGGGCAGGAGTTTGCATCGCGTCATGGGCACCCGGCAGCGGGTCTCCCCGGCCCGAGGAGCGGGAAGCCGACACCCTTGCCTCATGCCCAAGTCGCGGTGACACTCCACCCAGGTACCCCCGCACGCAGGAGGAGCTCGGGATGCGATCCACTCAGACGGCGATTCGCGGCGTGACCATGCTCATGTGGCTCACCATGGCGTTGCTGGTCAGCGAGTGCCATGCGCAGGGCCAGACCGGCCCCGCCCAGAGCTCGCCGCAGCCGAAGCCGATCGACGGCGTCGTGACGGCGGAGACCATCGCCTCGGGGCTGGAGCATCCGTGGGCGTTGGCCTTCCTACCGGACGGACGCATCCTGGTGACCGAGCGTCCCGGCCGGCTCCGGATCGTCTCGCCGACCGGCCGGGTATCGGAGCCGCTTGGCGGCGTGCCGCGGGTGCATGCCCAGGGGCAGGGCGGGCTGCTCGACGTGGCCGTGGATCCGAAGTTCACCGAGAACCGGCTGATCTACATCTCATACGCGGAGCCGGGCGAAGGCGGCGCGGGGACGGCGGTCGCACGCGGCCGGCTGGGTGAGGCAGACCTGGAGGACGTGCAGGTGATCTACCGCCAGCAGCCGAAGGTGGAGGGGAACAGCCACTTCGGCTCGCGGCTGGTATTCGCGAACGACGGTACGCTCTTCGTCACCCAGGGGGAGCGTCAGGCCTACCGGGAGCAGGCGCAGGACCTCGGCTCCGATCTCGGCAAGCTGGTACGCATCAACCCCGACGGCTCCATCCCCAAGGACAATCCCTTCGTCGGACGGAGCGGTGCGCGGCCGGAGATCTACTCCTACGGCCACCGCAACATGCAGGCGGCGGCGCTGCACCCGGAGACGGGGCGGCTCTGGACAGTCGAGCACGGGGCGCGGGGTGGCGACGAGCTCAATCATCCGGAGAAGGGGAAGAACTACGGCTGGCCGGTGATCACCTACGGCCGGGACTACTCCGGCGCCAAGATCGGCGAAGGCACGGTCAAGGAGGGGATGGAGCAGCCGGTGTACTACTGGGATCCCGTGATCGCCCCCTCGGGCGCGGTCTGGTATACGGGTGACCGATATCCGGGGTGGAAGGGCAGCCTCTTCATCGGCTCCATGCAGCCGGGGGCGCTGGTGCGGCTCACGGTCGAGAACGACAAGGTGACGAAGGAGGAGCGGTACCTGCCCGACGTGGGGAGGGTCCGCGACGTGCAGCAGGGGCCGGATGGGCTGCTCTACCTCGTGACGGACGAGGGCGATGGGCGGCTGCTTCGGGTAGTGCCGAAGGGCTGAGCCGATGCCCGGCCCGCTGCTCGAATCCCTCCGCCGCGCGCGCCATATCGCGGTGCTGACGGGAGCCGGTGTGAGCGCGGAGAGCGGGCTGCCGACGTTTCGCGACGCGCTCGCCGGTCTGTGGGCCCGGCACCGACCCGAGGATCTCGCGACCGTGGAGGCGTTCGAGCGGGATCCGGCGACGGTGTGGGCCTGGTATCGGATGCGGCGGGAGGCGGCGCTCGCCGCCGAGCCGAATCCGGCCCACCTCGCGCTGGCGCGACTGGAGACCTTGGTCCCGCACTTCACCCTCATCACGCAGAACGTGGACGGGCTCCACCGTCGCGCGGGCAGCCGCAACGTCATCGAGCTGCACGGCGATCTCACCCGCGCCCGCTGCTCGCGCGAGGGCACCGGGGCCGAGGGGTGGGAGGAGCCGGCCGACGGTGGGGAGCCGCCCCGCTGCGAGGGGTGCGGCGCGTACCTGCGTCCCGACGTGGTG
>DATLHD010000038.1:0-4058 GCA_035540075.1 Gemmatimonadales bacterium | reverse complement strand
CCAGATCCCGTCGCGTTCCAGCGTGGCGTCCACTCCCCCGCGTGCCATCTCGGTCTTGACCTCGCTCCGGGAGCGCTCGAGGAAGCGGGCGCACTGGAGCTGGGAGGCGGCATACCGCGGCGCCTGTCCGGAAAGAGAGGTCGAGCCGATCACCAATGTCATCCCGAGCGTCGCGAGGGATGACACTCGTGGCTACGCCTCCGCCATGAACGGGTACCGGTAGTCCTTCGGCGGCGCGAAGGTCTCCTTGATCGCCCGGGGCGACACCCAGCGCAGCAGGTTGAGCACTGAGCCCGCCTTGTCGTTGGTCCCGCTGGCCCGGCCGCCGCCGAAGGGCTGCTGGCCGACCACCGCGCCAGTCGGCTTGTCGTTCACGTAGTAGTTGCCCGCCGAGTAGCGGAGGGCCCGGTCCGCCTCCACGACGGCGGCGCGGTCCTGGGAGAAGATCGCGCCGGTGAGCGCGTAGGGTCCGGTCCGGTCCACCAGCGCCAGGGTCTCCGACCACTTTTCCGCCGGATAGACGTGTACTGTCAGCACCGGGCCGAAGATCTCTTCGCACATCGTGCGGTACGAGGGATCCTCCGCCTGCAAGAGCGTCGGCTCCACAAACCAGCCGACCGAGTCGTCGATCCCTCCGCCAGCGAGGATCTCCACACCCGGATCCTTCTTGGTCTGGTCGAGGTAGCCCCGGATCCGGTCGAAGGCGCGCCGGTCGATCACCGCGCCCATGAAGTTCCGGAAATCGCCGACGTCTCCCATCCGGATATCGCCGATCATTCCCACCACGCGGTCCCGCACCTCGGGCCAGAGGGTATCCGGGATATACGCCCGCGAGGCCGCGCTGCACTTCTGTCCCTGGTACTCGTACGCGCCGCGCACCATCGCGACCGAGAGCGCCTCCACGTCCGCGCTCCGGTGGGCGACGATGAAGTCCTTCCCCCCGGTCTCCCCCACGATTCGAGGGTAGCCGGCGTAGCGCTCCAGGTTCTCGCCGACCGTGCGCCACAGGCTCTGGAACACCGCCGTCGAGCCGGTGAAGTGGATCCCCGCGAGATGGCGATCGGCCAGCAGCGTGCGGCTCACCGCGATCGAATCGCCGGGCAGGAAGTTGATGACGCCCGGCGGAAGTCCCGCCTCCTCGAGCAGCTTGAAGATGTGCCAGTTGCTGAGCGTCGCGCTCGCGGCGGGCTTCCACACCACCGCGTTCCCCATCAGCGCCGGCGCGGTCGGAAGGTTGCCGCCGATGGCCGTGAAGTTGAACGGTGTGATGGCGTAGACGAATCCTTCCAGCGGTCGGTGATCAAGCCGGTTCCACGTACCCGCGGCCGACTCCGGCTGCTCTCGGTAGATCCGCTCGGCGTAGTGCACGTTATAGCGGAGGAAGTCGATCAGCTCGCAGGCGCTGTCGATCTCCGCCTGGTAGGCCGTCTTGCTCTGCCCCAGCATGGTCGAGGCATTGATCAGCTGGCGGTGCGCCGTGGCCAGCAGCTCCGCAGCCTTGAGGAAGACCGCCGCCCGGTCCTCGAAGCGCCAGTGGCCCCAGTCTCGCTGGGCCTCGACCGCGGCCTTGACCGCCGCCGAGATCGTGTCGCCATCGGCCTGGTGCACCCGCGCCAGCACCCGCCGATGACAGTGGGGCGAGACCACGTCGTGCGTGTCGCCGGTCCGGATCTCGCGGCCGCCGACCACCGCGGGGATCTCGATCGCCTGCGCGCCGACCGCGCCCAGCGCCGCCTTCAGTGCGGCACGCTCCGGCGTGCCGGGGCCGTAGCTCAGGACCGGCTCGTTGCGCGGATGGGGGATGTTGGAGATGCCGCTCATCGGTAATGCCCCAGGAGGAAAAATCGTAAGCTAACCCGTCGCCCTCCGCCCCGCCCGGCATTACTTTCGGGTGGCCGTCAGACATCCACACCGAGGCTCCGCGCATGATCCGTGGCTCCGCCGTCGCGCTCTGCCTGCTGCTGGCCCTCTCCGCCTGCCGCGGCTACGACTACCAGTCCCGCATCTCCAAGCCCGACGGTTTCGTCCCCGGCGACCAGATGGCGCGCTACGGCCGGGAGCAGGCCCAGTCGGTGGCCATCGCCCGAGCCTTCGCCGCCGCTCGCTCCGGGGATTCGCCCGGGGCGCTGGCGGCCCAGGCCGACAGCGCGATGCGCTACGCCCGCACCCTGCCGGATGTCGTGAACGCGGTCGCCGATCCCCTCAGCAGCCGCCTGACGGTCCAGTTCCGGAGCGGGTGGATCGACGGCATCGTACCGCTCGACGACGGAAAGAAGGCGGCGGAGACACCCGGCCTTCCCGGCGCGCGCGCCCCGTGACAGAGGGCCGCCAAGTGACAACCACCCTGCCCGACCGGGAGGCAGCCAACCGGCTCGGCAGGCGCCTGGTGGAGGAGCGGCTCGCAGCCTGTGCCCAGGTGGTGGGCCCCGTCGCCAGCGTCTTCTGGTGGCAAGGAGAAGTCGAGTCGGCCGGCGAGTGGTACTGCCATCTCAAGACCACCGTTTCGCGGGTAGAAGAGCTGATCGCCCGCATCCGGGAGCTTCACCCGTACGAGACGCCGGAGATCCTGGCGGTCCCGGTGGCTGAGGGCAACGAGGCCTACCTGCGGTGGATCGCGGACTCGGTCGCCGACGCCTCAGCCCCGCACCAGCCTCGATGACGGCCACGCCCTCCACCTTTCTTCGGGTCCGGCACCCATGACCAGTCGCGCGCGCCTGGTGACCGCCCTGCTGATCGTCGTGTTCATCGCTTTCCTGGTCTACTCCACGCTCGAAGTGCAGCGCGTGGAGTGCGCCGTCACGGTGGACTTCCAGGGCGAGCGACGCACGGCGACCGCGTCCGGTGCCACCGAGGAGTCAGCCACCGAGCAGGCGCAGACCACGGCCTGCGGCCCACTGGTCCAGGGTATGGACGAGAGCATCGCCTGCGGCCGCCGGCCGCCGACGGCGGTGAAGTGCCGGACGCTCTGACCGGCCGGTGACGGCCTCCCGCTTTCCCCACCCACTGACGCTGCTGGTTGCCTGCATCCTGCTGGCGGCCGCCCTGAGCTGGGTGCTGCCGGCCGGCGAGTACCAGCGGCGGGAGGATCCGGCGACCGGTCGCAGTGTCGTGGTCCCAGGCACCTACGCCCGGGTCGAGGCCGCGCCCGTCGGCCCCTTCCAGGCGATGGTCGGTATCCCTCGGGGGATGATCGCCGCCGCGTCGGTCATCTTCTTCGTGTTCCTGGTGGGGGGCGCGTTCGCGGTCGTGGAGCGGACCGGCGCCCTCGGCCGCCTGGTCAACTCGCTGGCTTCCTCGCTCGAGGGACGGGGACTGCTGGTGATCCCGGTGGCGGGGCTCGCCTTCGCCACCGGCGGGGTGTTGATACAGATGCAGGAGGAGCTGATCGCCTTCGTCCCGGTCCTCCTCCTGCTCACCTCCCGGCTGGGCTTCAATCCCATCGTGGCGGTGGCGATGAGCCTGGGGGCCTCGGCGGTAGGCGCATCGTTCAGCCCCATCAATCCCTTCCAGGTCGGCATCGCCCAGAAGGTCGCGAGGCTCGAGCTCCTCTCCGGCTGGCAGTTTCGCCTGGCATTCCTGATCCCCGCGCTCGTCATCTGGATCGCGGGAACGATGCTCTACGCGCGCCGTACGCGAGTGCCCGTACCGGCCTCGAGCACGGCGCCGGTCGCCGGCGCCGGGGCGGGCGCCCATCACGCGGCGGTGCTCGTCACCGTCGTGCTCGCCTTCGTGGCCTTCGTCGTCGGCGTGCTCCGCTTCCACTGGGATTTCGACCAGCTCGCCGCGGTCTTCTTCGTGATGGGCGTAGCCGCCGGACTGCTCGGCGGACTTCGGCTCGCGGGGACGGTGGATGCCTTCGTCGAGGCCTCCGCTCGATGACGTTCGCCGCGCTGCTCATCGGGTTTGCCCGAGGCATTTATGTGGTGCTGGAGGAGGGCAGGATCGTGGACACCATCGTCCACGGGTTGTTCACGCCCATCGCGAGCCTGCCGGTGACGCTGTCGGCGCTCGCCATGCTGGCCGCCCACGCGGTGATCCACCTGCCGGTGCCGAGCACC
>DATLHD010000037.1:0-4573 GCA_035540075.1 Gemmatimonadales bacterium | reverse complement strand
CGACCATCGAGACGGTGGTCCGATCCGTGTTGGCCTCCACCTACCGTCCGCTCGAGCTGCTGGTGGTGGACGACCGCAGCACCGACGATACCGCCACGATCGTGCAGCGGCTCGCGGCGGAGGACTCGCGGGTGCGGCTGGTGCCGGGCGAGCCACTGCCACCGGGCTGGTACGGCAAGCCCTGGGCCTGCGTTCAGGGGTACCGCGCGTCGCAGGGAGAGCTCCTCCTCTTTACCGACGCCGACACCAGACACCAGCCCGAGCTGCTCGCGCGGTCGGTCGGTGCGCTGCGCGCAGAGGGTGCCGATCTGCTGACCGTCGCCCCGCGACAGCTCTGCGTCACGTTCTGGGAGCGAGTGGTGATGCCGCAGATCTGGCTGCTGCTCGCGCTGCGGTACCATCCGGCCCGGGTGAACCGCGCCAGCCGCGAGCGCGACGTCATCGCCAACGGCCAGTTCATCCTGGTGCCGCGCGAGAGCTACGAAGCCGCAGGGACCCATGAGGCCGTGCGAGGTGAGGTGGCGGAGGACCTGGCCCTGGCGCAGACCTTTCACCGCGCAGGCAAACGGATCCACTTCGCCTTCGCGGACCACTTCATGGAGACCCGGATGTACCGGAGCCTGCGCGACCTGGTGGAAGGCTGGTCCAAGAACATGTACTTGGGCGGCCGCCGGTCGTTTCCCGGCGAGCCGCTGCTTCAGGCGCTGGTGCCGTTGATGCTGGTGGTCGGGTTCGCCTTCTGGCTGGTGCCGCCGGTGGCGCTGGCGCTCACGGGCGGACGCGGCGGGCTCGGCGCGGCAGCCGCCGCGGGGACAGGGCTCGCCGCGCTGTTCTGGATGCTGATCGCTCTCGGAATGCGGATCCCGCCCTGGTACGGCCTGCTCTATCCGCTCGGCGCACTCACCGCGCTCGGGATCGGCGCCCGGTCAACCTGGCGAGGAGGCCGCAAGGTGGAATGGAGAGGGAGAGCCTACACTGCCTCCGGCGTCAGTGCCGGTCCACTTGCACGTCCTGCTTCGGTATCGCGCCGCCCAGCACGCGACCGTCGGGATCCACCTTGAGCCGGAACTCCACGTCGCCGATGGCCAGCGCGAGCGAGTCCTTGCCCACCGGTGTGAGGGTCCCACTCACCGTCTGACCACCTGCCAGATTGAAGAACGGAACCTGCTTCCCGCCTCCGGCCCGGGAGCGGCGCACCGCCTGTTCCAGCAGGGCGAACGACATGTTGAGGTAGGGGATCGCGCCCGGCCGGGTGCCCAGGACCTGGGTAGAGATCGCCTGCCCGATGACCGCGTCCACCGCGGCGCTGTCTTCCCTGAAGATGATACGGGCCCGCTGCAACAGCCTCGCCTTGATCCGTCCGCTGTCCGCGTCCTCGCGCACCGTGATGTCGATCATGGGCACGGACGCGTCCGGGGCCACGACGGCGGTGTAGTGGTGGAAGGTGTGCTTGAAGTTGTTGAGGGCGAGGGTGCCGTGGATGGACGTCTCCTCGCGGGAGAAGGTCTCGGTGGCGACGGTGTCCCCGGAGTGACGCACCACGAAGGTGCCGCTGTCCGCCACGGTCTGGGCAACCAGTGTGGGAGCGTTGAGGGCGAGGAGCGCCACGAGACGGATCGATCGGTACACGTATCTCATTGCGAAGAAAGGGGATTGAAGTTCACTCGGGGGCGCCCTGCGCGGGAAGGATGGTAGCCCGCAGGGTCGCCACACGCAAATGCGTACCTCCGCGCGAAGGATGGGTTCCGCAAGGGCCGAGCCCGAACAATAAGGTGGGCGCCAAGCCCACCGCGGAGCCCTTGTGGACCTGGCGGAAACGCTGCAAGGCGTTCGTTCGCTCGAAGATCTCCCCGCCCTCACCGCAGCGATGGGCAGCACGCCTTTGTGGGATCCCGTTCCGGCACCGGGCGAGCCCACGGTCGTGGTGGGCTGCAGGGGAGACTTTGCGTGGTATGCGGTCGCGGGACCTCGCGCGGACACGGTCGCCCGGGCCTTGGCGAAGAAGATGGCGGCGCGAGGGCGGATCTGCGGCACGCTAGGTCTCGACCCCGTCTCCCGCCGCCTGACCATCGCCATCTCGCTCACCGGCGCGCCTCGGCTGGTGCTGGATCTCGACCGCCCGACGGAGGCGGCGCTCGAGAAGCTTCGACGTTTGGCCACCTCGGCCGCCTGTGGCGCGGCCGGTTTCGCGGCGCAAGCCGTGGACGCGCTGGGCGGCGAAACCGTGGGTCTCCGGTACTTCCGCCAGTTCCGGTGCACGCTCGAGCGGATGGCAGCCGGCCTGCCCGGTCCCCTGACCACCGCCGACCGGCACGCGATCGCTCTGCTCCAGCTCACCCGGATCCTCTTTCTCTATTTCGTTCAGGCCAGAGGATGGTTGGCCGGCAACGCGCGGTTTCTGGTCGAGGCGGTGGACGACTGTCTTGCCCGAAGGCGAAAGATTCACCGCGACCTGCTGCGGCCGCTCTTCTTCGGGACCTTGAATCGCCCGGCGGCGGAGCGGAGCCGCGGTGCGCTCGCGCTGGGCTCCATCCCGTTCCTCAACGGTGGGCTCTTCGAGCCGCACCCCCTCGAGCGCCGCCTCCGTCGTGACATTCCCAACAACCTCTGGCGGGACGCCTTCGACGGGCTGTTCGAGCGCTTTCACTTCACCCTCGACGCGGACGAGCGCGGCGGCGTCGCTCCCGACATGCTGGGGCGAGTGTTCGAAGGGGTGATGGCGCCGGACGAGCGCCGGGCGTCGGGTACCTACTACACGCCCGCCGCGCTGGTGCGGGGCCTGCTCGATCAGGCGCTGATCCCTCTCGTGGCCGACCGGCTCGGTTGTTCGGAGGCCGAGGCCGAGCGACGGCTCGCGGAGGGCGAGAGCTCCGCGTGGCGAACGGTCCGGACGCTCAGAGTGCTCGATCCCGCCGTCGGCTCGGGGGCGTTCCTTCTCGGCGCGCTCGAGCGACTCACACCGCCCCATCCGAACGGCCGTCATGCTGCCGCACTCCGCCGCCAGGTGCTCCGTCGCAATCTCTTCGGGGTGGATCTGAACGGTGCCGCGGTGCGGCTGACCGAGCTTCGGCTGTGGCTCGCGGTCGTCGCGGCCGATCGGAGCGATCGTCCGGAGCGGGTGCAGCCGCTCCCCAACCTCGACTGCCTCATCCGACAGGGCGACAGCCTCTTCGATCCCGCGGGCTCCGTCTTGCCGGCGCGCACCGCACCCGCGCCGGAGCTCGCCGCGCTGAGGAAACGGATCGTGGTCGCCACAGGCGCGGCGAAGCGCGCAGCGTTGCGGGAGCTGGTCCGCACCGAGGCCAGGATCGCCGAGGTGGCGCTGGCCGACGCCGAGGCCTCGGCGCGCGCATCGGTGGCGGAGTGCCTCGAAGGGGCCCGATCAGCGGATCTCTTCGGCGGGCGACGCGGCCTGGATCGCGCGGGCGTTGTCAGGCTCGCCGAGCTCCGGCGTGAGCTGCGGCAGGTGCGCGTGCTTCGCCGGGCGCTGGCACGCGGGCGCCAGGTGCCGTGGTTCGACTACCGGGTGCAGTTCGCGGACGTCTTCGCCGCCGGCGGGTTCGACCTCGTGCTGGGCAATCCTCCGTGGCTCCGAGCTGAAGAGGTGTCCCCGGAGCTGCGCCGCCGCCTTGCGGCCCGCTATCGGTGGTGGCGGCCTGGCGGAAGAGGCTACGCCAACCGACCGGACCTCGCGGTCGCCTTTCTCGAGCGTTCCCTCGAGCTCACCCGGCCCGGTGGTACGGTGGCCATGCTGGTGCCGGCAAAGGTGGCAACAGCAGGGTACGGCGCCGTCCTGCGGCATTCGCTGACTGCGGGTGCGACCCTCATCGCGGTGGCCGACCTCACGACCGACCCCCGGGCCAGTTTCGAGGCCACCGTGTATCCGCTTGCGCTGGTGATCCGCAACGCGAGCGCGGCTCCCCGACATCGGGTGAGGATCACGCTGCGGCACGGCCCGACGGTGCCGCAGTCGACGTTGCGTGGCGGCGCACCCTGGGTGCTGCGCCCTGAGCCGCTCCGGGCCGCGCTGGACGAGCTGCGAGGAGAGCACCCCACGCTCGATTCCGTCTTGTCGTGCCACCTCGGGCTCAAGACCGGTGCCAACCGGTTGTTTCTGAACCCGCCCGAGGTAGAGGCGGAGGTGCTGCGCTGGGCCGTCAGGGGGCGAGACCTCGCGCCATTCACCGTTCGCCGGCGGACGCGCCTTCTCTGGACTCACGGTAGAGACGGGTCTCCCCTGCCTCGCCTGCCACCGCTCGCGGACGCCTACTTGCGGCCTCACCTGGATGTGCTGCTCGCTCGTACCGATTACGCGGGCGGGCCGCCCTGGGTGCTGTTCCGGTCGCACGCCGCCACCGCAGCGTACCGCGTCGTCTGGGGCGATCTCGCCCGCGTGCTCCGGGCCGTCTCGCTGAGCGCCCTGCCCGACACAGTCCCGCTCAACAGCTGCTACGTGGCGCTGGCGAGCACCGACCTGGAAGCGGACCGCGTGGCTGCGTGGCTCAACAGCAGTTGGCTCCGAGCCGCGGCTCGGATCGGTGCGGTGCCCGCCGCCGGGGGCTGCTTCCGGTAC
>DATLHD010000036.1:0-14711 GCA_035540075.1 Gemmatimonadales bacterium | reverse complement strand
CCCCACCTGGGCGAGTCGCTGGGAGACCACTGTGGCGCTGGGTGGGCGGTCCTCCGGACGCTTCGCGAGGCACGCCAACACCAGCTCGTCGAGCGCGGGAGGAATCGGCCGATCGGTGACGCGCGAGGGCGGCTCCGGCTCCTGCTGCAGGTGCTTGAGGATGGTCTGCAGCGGCGCGGCGCCCGCGAACACCAGGCGGCCGGTGAGCAGGTAGTATGCGACG
This sequence comes from Gemmatimonadales bacterium, assembly GCA_035540075.1. Classification (GTDB taxonomy): domain Bacteria; phylum Gemmatimonadota; class Gemmatimonadetes; order Gemmatimonadales; family GWC2-71-9; genus CAVVWJ01. The sequence continues at coordinate 14,488 of DATLHD010000036.1, read as the reverse complement.
CAGCCGAGCGAGTAGAGGTCGGCTCTGCCGTCCACCGTGCGGTCGTTGGCCATCTCCGGCGCCATGTACGCCGGCGTGCCGGGTGTCATCCCGGCGGCGCCGGTCAGCGAATCCTCACTAGGCCCGTCGAACCTGCGGACCAGGCCGAAGTCGAGCACCTTGACGAAGTCCTCCTCCAGACCGAGCCGGCCGAGATGGATGTTGGCCGGCTTGATGTCGCGATGGACCAGCCCATACGAATGCGCTTCCTCCAACGACTCGCAGACCTGCCGCAGGATGTGGATCACGCGGGCGGGATGGAGCGGTCCCTGGTCTCGCACCATCCGCTCCAGGGTCTGTCCCTCCAACAGCTCCATCACCAGATAGAACGTGCCCTCCTGGGTCACGCCGAAGTCGTAGAGCTCGACCGTGTGCGGCGAGCGGAGCTTCGCGGCCGCCTCGGCCTCGCGGCGGAAGCGGGCCACGGCCGTCTGCGCGAGGGCCGCGTCGCCGGCGGCGAGGACTTCCTGCCGGATCAGCTTGATCGCAGCCGGCCGGGCGAGCATCCGGTGGGTGGCGAGATATACCTCACCCATTCCGCCCCGACCGAGCAGCTCGCCCAGTCGATAGCTCCCCATCTCCCGCTCCCGGGTCACCTGCTGTCCCAGCCGGGTCATCACGTGGGAGATCGTGACCGCGGCGCCAAGCATCAGGAAGTTGGGGTAGTGCATGAGCACCGCGTTGTGCAGCGGGCCATAGTGGTAGTCGCCGGTCGCTCCGGCGATCAGCATGCCGATCGTGTCCATGGCCGAGGCGATCAGCCCGGCCACCAGAATCTTCCAGGGCCGGACCGGCACGATCCCGGCGGTCATGAGGATGATGGGACCGCTCCAGGTGATCATCGGCTCCACGCTGGTGGGAACGAACCAGGGCTGGGCCCAGTGGATCAGCACGCCCATCGCGAACGTCATCGCCACCATGAAGAGGAGCGCGAGATCCATCACCCGCTCGGGATCGCGACGGCCGGTGCGGAGATAGGCGTACGTCGAAAGCGAGAGCACCACGCACCCGCCGGCGATGAGGTTCACCCGGGTGAAGATGGAGAGCTGGGGATCGGACGGGTTGGTGAGATAAAGCGCGAGATGGCTGAGCGCGGGGGCGAGGGTCCAGAGCACCGCCGCCACCAGCGCCATGATCTCGACCCGGCGCGTGGCCTGGCGGAGCAGATCATCGGGCAGCGGACGCCCTTTCCCGGACGCGGTTTTCGGCTCGGTCGGGAACTCGCGCGTCAGGCGTCCGATCAACTTGGGCGTGGGCATCTCACTTGCTTTCTGGCGTTCCCGCGTTCGCTGTCTCGGGGCCGAGCCGCGGCCATAGCGCGCCTAGCCGGGCGTCCCACTCCGGCGGATCGAAGGACTTGTTGCCGCCTTCTGGATAGTGGGTCAGCTCGCCCACGACGATGCGATCCCCCAGCGCGTAGAGATCCACTCGCACGAAATCGAAGCCTTCCGCGAGCGCCTCGGCCACCGCGCGCATCCGCGGAAAGCACGAGGGGAGCGGGATCTCGGGCCCCTGGGGGTAGTACAGGCGGAGCAGGACGGGCCGGCCCTCGGGATCATAGAAGCTGCGGGTGTGCCTGGTGAACCGGTCGAAATCCACCTGCACCAGCGCGGCGCGCCCGCCGAAGCAGAGCCACTTCCAGTCCTGGGGAATGGTGCCCCCGCCGGCATCAAGGAACTCCTCCACGATGAGCCGCGGTTGGATGTCGCGGTAGCCCCATTCGCCGTTCTTTCGCCAATACTGGGAGACGAGCCATTTGCGCGCCCGGGCCGCGACCGACGCCCGCTCGGCGGTGGAGTCGCGGGTGACCACGGCGGTCATCCCGCTCGCGTGTGTCGCCTTCACCACGTAGCGGGGCGGCAGCTCGAGGTCAATCAGCCTCTCCGGCGCATCCACCACTTCGTACAGCTCGGCCAGGTAGCCGCTGCCAAGTCGCTCGGCCACGTAGCCGCGCATCGCCAGCTTGTCCGCCGTGACCGTCAGCATCGGATTGCGATCGCGCGCCATCTTGAGAAATAAATGGTGAGTAAGCGTGCGCGGGCGGGAAATCGGCAGGGGCGTGCCGTGCCACAGCAGGTGGCGGAGCCACTGGAAGCCGATGGGCGGCAGGAGCGCGGCGACGCTGCGGATCCGTCGCCAGAGCTTGCGCGAACGACGCCGGGCGGGGCTCAGCTCGGGGGGCATGCGGCCGAAGTATAGCCGCCCTATCGCTCTTGCCCCGCCCGCAGGCTTCGCTCGGGATGAGACGGCGGACTCTTTCCCCCTAGATACTTGCCCCTATCCCAGTTTCGGCATATCTTCGGTAATCGAGTCGCGTGCTGCTCACACCTGCTCACGAACGCACGTGGAGTAACAGTCCAGTCACAAGACTCGGCGAAAGGCGTCTCCAGGGCACATTTTCCGCGCACCCGGCGCAAACGCACAGACCGACGGTACTGCTCTATGACCAACTCCGCATTCATCCAGCACGTGCTCGACGACGCCTTCGCCACGCTCGACTTCAGCGCGCTCGCGGCGCACCTGGCCGAAGACGTGGTATTTGAAGTGACCCCGCCCGGCGAGGCCGAAACGGTCGAGGCCCAGGGCCGCCAGGCCGTGGTGGATTACTTCACGTCGCTCGGGGACATCGTAAGCTTCTGGAAGGTCCGCTGCTACGGCGACGCCGAGCGCATCGTGGCGGTGGGCGCGGAGCGGTTCACCATTCCTCGCGGAGTGACGCTCGGTGGGGAGTTCGCCCTGCTGCTCCACGTCTGCGACGATCGGATCACCCGCTTCCTCATCATCGAGGACCTGTCGCGGTCTCCGGAGCTCGAGGCCTTCGCCTTGGAGGGGGACAAGGTCTGAAGCGTCAGGCGTGCCCGCCGGCGTTGGTGATCACCGCTTCCAGATCGTCGGGGTTCCGCACCCTGCACTCGCGCCGCAGGTCCTCGATGTCCGCGGCCAGGAAGCTTCCCAGGATCCCTTCCACCGTCACCTCGAACGCCGGCAGCTCCTTCTTGGCGACGCTGTTGGAGTACATCGCCATGATGGCGCGATCGTCGAAGCGGTAGAAGGAGTACGTCGGATAGCGGCTGAACAGCCGCACCTGCACCGGCTTCTGGTACTCCCGGGCCAGCCGGGTGAAGTAGCGGTAGGCGTCCTCCACCATCGCAGGGATCAGCGGGCCGTCCTCGAAATGCTTCTCCAGCGAGAACATCAGCTCGTGGTTCTCGAGGTCCGGCAGGAACACCTCGAGACTCGTCTCCGGCTTCGCCATGAATGTCCTGATGGCGGTCGCGTGGTTCTCCCGCCAGCGCCGCGAATGGATGAAGTACACGACCATCGAGGAGGAGGAGACGATCAGCTCGTCGAACCGCGGCACCAGTCCCGCGAACGGGCTGATGCGGACGATGCCGGGAGAAGGAGGCGGCGCGGAGGGCGTGAGCGTCATAGAGGATGATGCTATAGCCTCTCGACCTCCCGAGCAAACGGCGGCTGTCCGACCCCAGGCTGGCGTCGGCGTCGCGGCTGGGTGAGATTCCGCAGCATACCATTCCCAACTTCCGTGGCCGCCATCTCCAATCCCCTGGCCGAGGCACTACGCGACCGGTACGCGCTGGAGCGCGTGCTCGGGCGTGGCGGAATGGCCACCGTCTACCTGGCGCGCGACCTCAAGTACGACCGGCTCGTCGCCCTCAAGGTGCTCGATCCGGACGTCGCGGCCTCGCTCGGGCCGGAGCGATTCCAGCGCGAGATCCGGGTCGCCGCCCGGCTGCAGCATCCCCACGTCCTCTCCGTGTACGACTCGGGCGAGGCGGCGGGGCACCTCTGGTTCAGCATGCCGTACGTGCGCGGCGAGAGTCTCCGCGAGCGGCTCCGGCGCGAAGGGATTCTCCCGATCGACGAGGCACTCCGGATCACGCGCCAGGCCGGGCAGGCGCTGAGCTATGCCCACAAGGAGGGCGTGGTCCATCGCGACGTGAAGCCGGAGAACCTGCTGTTGACCGAGGACGGCACCACCCTGGTCGCCGACTTCGGGATCGCGCGTGCGGCCGAGAGTCAGAGCGATCAGCGGCTCACCGAGATCGGCGTGGCGCTCGGCACCCCGGCCTACATGGCACCGGAGCAGTCCTCGGGCGACGGCGTGGTGGACGCGCGGGCCGACCAGTACGCACTGGCCGCGACCTGCCACGAGATGCTCACCGGCGCGCCGCCCTTCACCGGCTCTTCCTCTCACGACCTGATCGTCCGCCGCTTCACGACACCGGCCCCGAAGGTGCGGACCTCGCGACCCGAAGTGTCGCCCGAGGTGGAGGAGGTGCTGCACCGGGCGCTGGCGCTCCGGCCGGGCGACCGCTTCGCCAGCATCGCCGAGTTCGGCACGGCGCTCGGCGGCGGCCACTTCACGACCGATCCCACCCCGATCGCACCAGGCGCCGTGATGGGCGGGAACCGTGCTCTCTGGATCGCGGGCGCCGCGGCCGCCCTCCTCGCCGGCGGGTTTCTCTACACCCGTGCGACCGACCCCAACGGGACCGCAGCGGCCGCGGACATCGGCACGGCTTCGTCACACACCCGGCTTGCCGTACTGCCCTTCGAGAACCTGGGCGACTCTGCCGACGCCTACTTCGCCGACGGCATCGCGGACGAGGTCCGTGGGAAACTGGCGGTGGTCTCCGGCCTGGAGGTAATCGCCCGTTCGAGCTCCAGCCGCTACCGGGGCGAGGACAAGTCGCCCCAGGAGATCGCCCAGGATCTCGACGTGCGGTACCTGCTGACCGGCACGGTTCGATGGGAGAAGCGGCCGGGCGAGGCATCGCGGGTGCGCGTGAGCCCCGAGCTGGTCGACGCGCGCACCGGGACGACACGGTGGCAGAAGTCGTTCGACGCGGCGCTCACCGACGTGTTCGAGATCCAGGGTCAGATCGCGGGCGATGTCGCCGATGCGCTCAACCTGGCGCTCGCGGCCCCCGCACGCCGCGGCCTCGTCGCGCGGCCCACCGAGAGCCTGGAGGCGTACACCCTCTATCTGCACGGGCGCGAGCTCCGCGCGGGGGAGGTGGCCCCCGACGCGCTCCGCGGCGCGCTCGCCGCCTACCGTCGAGCGGTGGAGATCGACACCGGCTTCGCCGCCGCATGGGCGGAGCTCGCGGCGGGACACGTGGACGCCATGCGGCTGGGCGGCATGCGGGCGCACGACGCGGAGCAGGCACGCGTCGCGGTGGAGCGCGCGGAGGCGCTGGCGCCCGAATCGCCCGACACCCGCAAGGCGAGGGGCCGCTACCTGCACGTGGTCCGCGGCGACCCCGCCTCCGCGTTGGCGCAGTACCGCGCGGCGCTTCGCATCGCGCCGAGCCGGAGCGACCTCCTCGATGCGTCGGCGGAGGCGGAGGCGGATCTCGCCCTGTGGAGCGACGCGGTGGTGGACCTGGAACAGGCGGTCCGGGTGGATCCGCAGTCACCGGACGTGCTGGGCGACCTGGCCATCGCCTACATGCGGCTCCGCCGCTTCGACGACGCGCGCGGCATGCTCGAGCGCGCCCGGGCGCTGCGCCCCAGCAGCCTGAGTCTGGCCCACAACCGCGCACGTCTGGCGGCGATGGAAGGCGATCTGAACGGCGTCCGCCAGGTGTTCCGCACGATGGAGGAGATCGTCGGACGGCGGCGGTTCGTGGCGTATGTGGCGCTCAGGGAGGATCTGGTGTGGGCGCTGGACGACGAGGGGAGGCGCACGCTGCTGACCCTCAGGCCGGCGGATCTCGACGGCAGCGTGGCGGACCTCGCGATCGCCCGGGCGCAGGTGCACTGGCTCCGCGGGGAGCGGCAGCTGGCGCGGGCCTGGGGCGACAGCGCCGCCGCCGCGTTCACCGCGCTCCTGGCTCAGTATGGAGATCAGCTGCACCGGAACCAGCTCATCGCGATGCGCGGCCTCGGGCTCGCCTATGCCGGCCGATACAAGGAGGCGATCGCCGAGGCCCTGCGAGCGGAGCGGGAGCAGCCGAAGGACCAGAACAGCCAGACGTCCTACGTCCGCTACGTCATCGCGCGCACCTACGTGCTCGCAGGTCAGCCCGACGGTGCGCTCGATCGTCTCGAGGCGCTGGCCTCGGAGCCCGGTCTCAGGTCCGCCGGGCTCTTCCGGATCGATCCGAATTTCGATCCGATTCGGAATCATCCGCGGTTCGTGTGGCGGTAGGCGCAGCGGTGTCATCCCGGAGCGAAGCGACGAGGGATCTACTCACCCCGTCTTCCAGTGACCGCCGAGAGGATCCCTCGCTTCGCTCGGGATGACACGCACTGCCGCCCTACGGAAAGATCCCCAACTGCTGATAGCTCATCGCCACCTTGTCGATCGCGACGATCAAGGCCGCCGTGCGCATGTCCTCCTTGCCCGCGTGGCGCTTCCAGACCTCGCGGATCGGGTGATAGGCGCCGATCATGGTCTCCTCGAGGCCCGAGTTGACCAGGTCTTCCTCGCTGGCGCCCTGGGTCACCCGCTCGACCTCCTCGGGTGTGAACCGCCGTCCGGTCACGCTTTCCACCGCCTCCAGCATGCGGCCGGCGGCCCCCTGCTCGAAGCGCTTCTGCATCCGGCCGAATCGCACGTGGCCGAGATTCTTCACCCACTCGAAGTAGGAGACGGTCACGCCGCCCGCGTTGACGTACGCGTCCGGGACCACCATCACGCCCTTCTTGCCCAGGATCGCGTCCGCCTCGGGGGTCGTCGGGCCGTTCGCCGCCTCGACCACCATCTTGGTCCGGAGCCGGGGGGCGTTCTCCGCCGTGATCTGGCGCTCGAGGGCCGCGGGGATCAGGATGTCGCACTCCAGCTCCAGCGCCTCCTCCCGCTGGGCGAGGTTGGTGGCGCCGGGGAAGTCGAGGATCGAGCGACGCTCCTTGCGGTACGCCATCACGGCCTCGATGTCGAGTCCCTTGGGGTTCGCGATCGCGCCCTCGGACTCCGCGAGGCCGACCAGGAGCGCGCCGGCACGCTGGAAGAACTGCGCGGCGTAATACCCGACATTGCCGAGCCCCTGGATCACGATCCGCTTGCCCTCGAGCCCCGGGGAGAGGCCCAGCGCCTTCATGTCCTCCTTGACGCCGCAGACCTCGCGCACGCCAAAGAACACGCCGCGTCCCGTTGCTTCGACCCGACCTCGGATGCCTCCCGCGCTCACCGGCTTGGCCGTCACGCAGCCAAGTGCGTCGAGCTCGCCCGAGCGGAGCTGGGAGTAAGTGTCGGCGATCCACGCCATCTCCCGGGGCCCCGTGCCCACGTCGGGGGCGGGAACGTCCAGGCCGGGCCCGATGAAGTTCTTCCGGGTCAGCTCGAAGACGTAGCGGCGGGTGATGCGCTCCAGCTCCCCCGGCGAATACCGCTTGGGATTGAGCCGGATCCCGCCCTTGGCGCCGCCGAACGGCACGTCCACCAGCGCGCACTTGTAGGTCATGAGCGCGGCTAGGGCCTGCACCTCTTCGGCGTCTACGGTCTCCGCGTAGCGGATCCCGCCCTTGGTCGGGAGCTTGTGGTGGCTGTGCTCCGCCCGCCACGCGTGCATCACCTCGATGCTGCCGTCGTCGCGCTTGATGGGGAAGCTGGTATAGAAGAGGTTCTTGCAGGCCTTGATGTTGGCGAGGAGCGTCTGGTCGTGCCCGGTGTGCCGGGCGGCGCGATCGAACGCGCGGTCCACCTGCTCGAGAAAGCTGGCACCGAGGGACATGGTCATCTCGCTGGGGAGGGATCGAGTGCGACGAATATAGGTCGGTTCAGGCCGCTTCCACGAGTCGCGCCAGCAGGGCCCGCAGGGTCCTCGCCTCGGACACCGTGAGCCGCCGTCCTACCCGCGCCTCGATCTCCGCGCCGTAGATCCGCCAGCATCGGCGCAGGGCCTGGAGGCCCTCGGGGGTGAGCACCGCGTAGGCCCCGCGCGCGTCGTCTTCCACCGGTTCCCGCGTCAGCAACCCGGCCTGCTCCAGCCGGTCCACCAGCCGGGTGAGGCCGCTCCGACTCAGCAGGGTCGCCTTCGCCATCTCGGCCAGGCGCCGTCGGCGGCCCGGCGCCTCGTACAGCGAAAGCAGCGCATCGTACCACCGAAGCGGGATCACGTCCGCGGCCCGAAGCGCGGCATCGATCCGCTCGGTGAGCTCGGCTTGCGCGGTCAGCAGCGCCCGCCAGGCGGCCACGTGATCCGAAGACGGACGGTCGGTCATGACGGACTCAGTGCGCTTCGCGGCTCTCCTCGCGCAGCACGGCCAGGCTCCGCGCGCCCAGCGTGATGAGCGCCTGGAACGTCCCCTTCACGCTGATCTTCGAGCCGCTGCGCGGAGGCCCGCCGCTCTCGCTCACGACCGTCAGGGTGCCGGTGTCGTCCTTCACCTGATAGGCGCCGAGCCCGAGGCCGCCGGCGGACTCCTTCACCTCGCCCTGCACGCTCACCGTCTTGCCGTCGTATTTGGCGGGGTTGTCCAGCAGCTCGCCGATCGGCGTGACGCCAGCGCAGCCGGCCAGGAAGAGCAGGGCGCCGGCGAGCGCCGCGCGGGAGAAGGGCCTGGCACTGCGGCGGCGGCGGACCATGGTCGGACTCCGAATCGAGGAAGGTTGCGAGGGTCTGCACCCTGGGCGCAGCAGTGAAGTTGGCTCCGGCGGCGAGTTTTGGCGAGCCGCCGGGGCGGCGCACCTCTTGCTTGGCTGGAGGGCTCCCCCTATCGGGTAACCCCAACATGCCTCGTTACGCCGGCTCCCGGCTCCCCCTTGCGCGGTGGGCCCTCGCGGTCTGCGGTACTCTGGCGCTCTCCGCCTGCGCTTCCAAGTACGCCCAGGTCCCGCCCCGGCTGGACCTGCGGCAGCACGGCCAGGTCGCCCTGGTCACCTTCTCGGCCTCCGACGAGCACCGTGGCATGAGCGAGGCCGCCACCCGGCGCTTCGCCGAGGCCTTGCTCGCAGGGCAGCCCGGCGTGGAGCTGCTGGAGCTGTCCGCCTCGGATTCGGTCCTGCGCTCACTCCCGCGCGGCACCGACCCCATCGTGCTGGCCCAGAAGCTCGGCGAGGCGAAGGGCATCCCCGCGGTCTTCGTGGGCGAGCTCAAGGTCTCGGGGGTGAAGCCTCGCGCTCACCTGGCGGTGGACGATCTGAAGCTGCGCGCGACGGTGTCCGCGGAGCTCGGGGTGCGCCTCCTCTCGACGCGCGCGGGTGGAACCTTGTGGCGCTCGAGCTCGGCCGCGAGCGGCACGGTGGGTCGCGTGGGCCTGGCGGGTGGCCTCCCCTCGGTCGCGGTGCGTGATTCCGAGGAGGCGTATGACGAGATCGTGGCGACGCTCGTCGATAACGTGACCGCGGACCTCCGTCCCACCTGGGTCAAACAGTAGACCTTCCCTGAAGATTCGAGCACGGCCACCGGTCGCGGACCTCCCGCGGCTGGTTGCCGAAGCCCTGTCGCGGCCGTACTTTCCCCGCTGTACCTCGCCGATCCCGCCGGCATCCGCGGTCTCCTTTCCCTCTCCGCTATCGGCCCACTCCCTTCGGAGGCTAGTCGTGAGTCCCGCCGCAACCACTCGTCTGCCCGAGATCATCAAGCGCAGGGAGCAGGACCTGCTCGAGCGCTGGGTCAAGGAGCAGCTGAGCGACGTCGCCATGCGCCGCGACGTCGTGTCGGAGTCGCAGCTCAGGGAAGAATCCCGCGAGTTTCTCGGCCTCGTGGCGCAGGCCGCCGGGAAATCCAGCCTCACGAGTCTCGACTCCGCCGCCTGGCAGCCAGTGCGCGACATGCTCAGCGATCTGTCCCGCGCCCGCGCTGCGCGGGGCTTCTCGTCCTCCGAGACCGCGACCTTCGTCTTCTCCCTCAAGCAGCCGTTGTTCGACGTGCTGCGGCAGGAGCACGATGGGCAGGCCGCTACGCTCACGGACGAGCTCTGGACCGCTAGCTCCGCGCTCGACCGGCTGGCCCTCTACACCACCGAGGTGTATCAGAAGGGACGCGAGGAGGTCATTCTCCGGCAGCAGGAGGAGATGCTGGAGCTCTCCACGCCGGTCGTGAAGCTCTGGGAGGGCGTGCTCGCCCTTCCGATGATCGGGACCCTCGACAGCGCGCGTACCCAGGTAGTCATGGAGTCCCTGCTCCAGCGCATCGTTGAGACCGGTGCCGAGGTGGCCATCATCGATATCACCGGCGTGCCCACGGTGGATACGCTGGTGGCGCAGCACCTGCTGAAGACGATCACCGCCGCCCGGCTCATGGGCGCCGAGTGCATCATCAGCGGCATCAGGCCTCAGATCGCCGCCACGATCGTGCATCTGGGAGTGGACCTGAGCGCGGTGATCACCAAGGCGACGCTCGCCGACGCGTTTCAGGTGGCGCTGAGCCGGCTTGGACTGACCGTGCAGCGCGCGCCCGCGCGGCCCTGATCCGGAGCCGTCGGCATGGAGCGGATTCCGATCCTCAAGATGGGCGACGTCCTCCTGGTCACCATCCAGGTGGACATGCACGACCAGCTCGCCCTGGCCCTGCAGGACGACCTTACCGAGAAAATCTCCCACACCGGCGCTCGAGGGGTGCTGATCGACATCTCCGCGGTCGAGGTCGTGGACTCGTTCATGGGGCGGATGATCGCGAACATCGCGGCGATGGCTCGAATACTCGACGCGCAGACGGTGCTGGTCGGCATGCAGCCGGCCGTGGCGATCACCCTGGTGGAGCTGGGCCTCACGCTCCCGGGGGTCCGCACGGCGCTCAACGTGGAGCGGGGGATGGCACTGCTCCTGGCGGAGGTGGGGTCGCCTTCCCGGTCGCTTCTCGGGGAGGCCGATGGCGACGGTCAGGGATGAGACCCTGGAGGTTCGGGCCAGCGCCGACGTCGTGAGACTGCGCCAGGTGGTTCGAAGCTGGGCGGCCGAGCTGGGTTTCAGCCTGGTGGACCAGACCAAGCTGGTGACCGGCGCCAGCGAGCTGGGCCGCAACACGCTGGAGCACGGCCATGGCGGGCAGGTGCGGCTGGAGATGCTGAACGATGACAATCGTCGCGGGCTGCGGATGACGTTCGAGGACCAGGGTCCCGGAATTCCGGACATCCACCTCGCGCTGACCGACGGCTACTCGACCGGAGCCGGGCTCGGGCTCGGACTGAGTGGTACCCGTCGACTGATGAGCGAGTTCCGGATCCATTCCGAGGTAGGGAAGGGAACTCAAGTCCAGGTGGCGCGCTGGCGGTGACCTCGTCCCGACCTGGAGTGAGGATGCGGAACGGTACGACGGCGGTGGCCGTGGAGGACCCGAGCCAGATAGGCGAGGTCCGACGGGTGGCGATGCGGGTGGCGGAGGAGGCCGGGCTCGACGAGAGCACGCGCAGCGACATCGGGATCGTCGCCACCGAGGCGGCCACCAACGTCGTGCGCCACGCGGGCCGGGGCGAGGTGCTGATCAGCGAGGTGGAGCGCGCGGGCGCCGGCGTGGAGCTGGTCTGCGTGGATCACGGGCCAGGCATGACGGACGTCGAGGCCTGCATGCGGGACGGGTACTCGAGCGCGGGCTCGATGGGAGGCGGGTTCGGCGCAATGCGCCGGCTGGCCGACGACTTCTCGGTCTACTCCGCGGCAGGTGTCGGCACTGCGCTGGTCTGCCGCTTCTGGCCGGGCCGTGCGGGCACAGACAATGGGAGGGCCTGGGCCGGACTCGCGGTGCCGCTGCGGGGGGAGACCGCCTGCGGAGACGCCTGGACCGTGGCGCAGGGTCCCTGGGGCACGGCGCTCCTCGTCGCCGATGGGCTCGGCCACGGGGCCTCCGCGGCGGCCGCGGCCGGCGAGGCCGTGCGAATCTTCCGGGAGCAGACCACGTTCCAGCCGGAGCACGTGCTGGGCGTGCTTCACGCGGGCCTCCGCAGCACCCGCGGCGCCGCCGCGGCGATCGCGTTGATCGACGGTGGCCGCCGCGAGATTCGCTACGCCGGCGTCGGCAACATCAGCGCCGCCATTCTGACCGGGGACAGCTCCCGCAGTCTCGTCTCGCACAACGGCACGCTCGGGCTTCAGCTGCGCAAGACGCAGGAGTTCGTCTATCCCTGGCACCCGGGAGCGCTCCTGGTCGCGCATTCGGACGGTCTCGCCACCCATTGGAAGCTCGAGCAGTACCCGGGCCTGTTTCGCCAGGATCCGGCCCTGGTCGCGGCCATGCTCTATCGCGATCATGCACGACCCCGCGACGACACCAGCGTCGTCGTCTGCCGTCTCACAGAGTCCGTCTCATGAACACGCCGCTGCTCCGGATCCTGCTGCGACGCGGTGAGGACGTCGTGCTGGCCCGTCGCCGAACCCGGCAACTCGCCGCCCACTTGGGGCTCGACTTGCAGGAGCAGATCCGGCTGGCCACCGCCGTGTCGGAGGTGTGCCGCAACGCGGTGGAGTATGCCGGAGGTGGGTGGGCCGAGCTCGAGCTCGACACGGGGGGTGAGTCGGCCCTGATCGTCCGGGTGGTGGATCGCGGCCCCGGCATTCCGCACCTTCAGTCGGTGCTCGGCGGCACCTACCGGTCGTCCAGTGGACTCGGCGTCGGTCTCCTGGGCGCGAGAAGGCTCAGCGACCGCTTCCGTATCGAGAGCACGCCGGGGCAGGGCACCGTCGTGGAGCTCGGCAAGCTGCTGCCCTCGGGCCGCCTTCCTCCCCCCGTCTCCCCTGCGGAGCTGGGGCGAAGGCTCGCCGCCGAGCGCCCGGACGACACGGTGACCGAGTTGGAGGTCCGCAACCAGGAGCTCATGCGGGCGCTGGCCACGCTGGCGGAGCGACAGGCGGAGACCGATAGGCTGAACGCCGAGCTGAACGAGACCAACCGCGGTGTGCTCGCGCTCTATGCCGAGCTGGACGACCGGGCCACCGAGCTCGCCCGGGTGTCGCAGCTCAAATCGGCCTTCCTCTCCGGCATCACCCACGAGCTTCGGACCCCGCTGAACTCCATCCTCAACATGAGCCGGATCCTGCTCGCCCGGATGGACGGCGAGCTGAACCAGGAGCAGGCGCTGCAGGTCACGCTGATCCAGCGGGCGGCGACGACCCTCACCGACCTGGTGGCAGATCTCCTCGACCTGGCCCGCATCGAGGCGGGAAAGACCGAAGTGCGCCTGGCATCCTTCACCATCGAGGATCTCTTCGGCACCCTGCGCGGCATGTTCCGGCCCCTCCTGACGACGGATGAGGTCGCGCTCGTCTTCGACGCGCCGGAGCACGAGGTCACCCTCACCACCGACGAGGGCAAGCTGTCCCAGATCCTGCGTAACCTGATCTCCAACGCGATCAAGTTCACGGAACGGGGCGAGATCCGGGTGAGGGCGGTGCTGGCGGACGATGACACGATCGTCTTCAGCGTGACGGATACCGGGCTAGGCATCGCGCCGGAAGATCAAACGCGCATCTTCGAGGAGTTCACCCAGGTCGACAACCCGCTGCAGAAGCACGTGCGGGGCACCGGGCTGGGTCTTCCGCTCTCGCGCAAGCTCGCGGGGCTGCTCGGCGGCCACCTGGAGGTGAAGAGCACGCTCGGGGTGGGCTCGCGTTTCGAGCTGCGGCTCCCTCGGATTCACCGCAATCCACGGGTCACCCCGGCGGAGGGCGTGACGCTCCTGGTCGGAGGGGAAAGCCCCCATGCCTGAGCCCGTCCGCATCCTGGTGGTGGACGACACCGAGGCCAACCGTTACGCCGTCGCCCGGCACCTCCGGCAGGCCGGTTACACTGTCTGGGAGTCGGCGGACGGTCGCTCGGCGCTGGCACAGGTGGCCGAGCGGGCACCCGATCTGATGATCGTGGACGTCCGCATGCCGGGGATCGACGGCTTCGAGGTCGTGCGGCGCCTGCGCGCCGATCCCCGCACGGCGCACATTCCTGTGCTCCATGTATCGGCGAGCTTCACCGATCCGTTCAGCCAGGCGGCGGGTCTGGAGGGCGGCGCCGACGGATATCTCACCCACCCGGTCGAGCCGGTCGTCCTCCTCGCCAGCGTCCGTGCCCTGCTACGCGCGCGCTCCGCCGAGCGGGTGGCGAAGGCCGCGGAAGCGGCGTGGCGCGCGACCTTCGAGGCGATCGGAGACGCGGTCTGCGTGGTGGACTCGTCCGGCCGCATCCAGCGCCATAACGCGGCCCTCGAGAGCATCGTCGGGCGGCAGGCGCTCGACGGCCTTCCGCTCGCGGAGCTGATGCCGGTCCTGGCGGGAAACAGGGAATCCCCCTTCCTAACCGCCGCCGACGGTCAGGCGCTCGTGGGAACCGAGCTCATCTTCGAGGGCCGACGCCTGCTCGTCTCCTGCCGGGCGATGCCGGATGCCGACGGCAGTGTGCACCAGGCCGTGGTCGTGATGACGGATGTCACCCGCCTCCGAGCGGCCGAAGTGCGCCTGCAGCAGGCCCAGCGGCTGGAGGCGGCGGGTCAGCTCGCTGGCGGCATCGCGCACGAGATCAACAACATGATGACGGTGGTGCTGGGCTTGGCCGAG
>DATLHD010000035.1:0-7384 GCA_035540075.1 Gemmatimonadales bacterium | reverse complement strand
TCTTCCTCGACGGCCGGCTCGTGGTCTACTACTCCTATCAGAGCGACCTGGGGGACGGCTGGGAGGATCCCGAAGTCCACCATGACCCTCCCGAAAAGCGGGAGGCCGCGCTCCGCATGGGTGTGAATCTCTTCGCGTACGTCGTGGGACACGGCGGATGAGGGACGCCGCCACCGCGCCGGCGCGATGGCGGAGCGGCCGGGAGAGGCGATGCAGCGCCCGCGCGGTGGCGGCGTCGCTCATCCGCCGTGTCCCACGGCGTACGCGAAGAGATTCACACCCATGCGGAGAGCGGCCTCCCGCTTTTCGGAAGGGTCATGGTGGACTTCGGGATCCTCCCAGCCGTCCCCCAGGTCGCTCTGATAGGAGTAGTAGACCACGAGCCGGCCGTCGAGGAAGATCCCGAAGCCCTGGGCCGGCTTCTTGTCATGCTCATGGATTTTGGGAATGCCCCGGGGGAAGTCATAGACCAGGTGATAGATCGGATGATCCAGCGGCACCTCGACCATTTCCTCACCGGGGAACAGGCGAGCAAGCTCCCGTCGGATCGACTGGTCCATCCCGTAGTTGTCGTCGGCGTGGAGGAACCCGCCCTGGCGGAGCCAGCGCCGCAGCACGACGAGGTCGTCGTCGCTGAAGCGCACGTTGCCATGGCCGGTCATGTAGAGGTAGGGAATGTTCCAGAGATCGTCGTCCCGGAGGGTGACCACACGCTCCTCCCGGGCCACCCTGAGCCCGGTGCGGGTCCGGATCGCACCCAGGAGGTTGGGGAGGCTGGACGGGTTGGCGTACCAGTCCCCGCCACCGTCGTAGTGCAGCCGGCCGACGGTCATCAGCGCGCCTGCCTGCGCCGTCGCCGCCGGCCCCTGGGCGGCGGCCGAAGCGGTGACGACCAGACCCGTCAGGAGCAAGGCGGCGGCACGGCTCATCTAGGGCAATCCAGTGACCAGTCGGTAGGCGTCGTTGCGGGACAGCCCCAACGTCTCGGTGAGTCGCCGGGCCACCTCCCGCCGGGTCAGACCCTCCGCCAGGAGCGCGGTGGCTTCCTCCACCGCATCGGTGGTGCGATCGGGTGCCGCCGGCGGGGTTCCGCTTCCTTCCATGACGATGGTGAGCTCCCCACGCGGGGGCGTCCCGGAATAATAATCCGCCAGCTCGGCCAGGGTCCCCGCCCGTAGCTCCTCGTGCAGCTTGGTCAGCTCCCGGGCGACCAGGACCCGGCGAGCGGGCCCCGCGGCCACGGCCAGGTCCCCCAGGAGCACCGCCAGCCTCGTCGGCGCCTCAAACAAGACGACGCTCCACTCCTCCGCGGCGGCACGCGCCAGTAGCCGCGAACGCTCGGTCCCCTTCCGCGGCAGGAAGCCTAGGAAGAGGTAACGGTCAGCCGGGACTCCGGCCGCCGACAGCGCGGTCGCGACGGCCGACGGACCGGGAATAGGGACGACGGCGAATCCGGCGTCGAGTGCCGCAGCGACGAGGTCGGTCCCTGGGTCGCTGACGCCAGGGGTGCCAGCGTCCGTCACCAGGGCGACATCTCGCCCTTCGCCGAGCATCTCGAGCAGGGTCTCCATCCGGCGCTCGCCGGAGTGGGCATGGAAGCTGAGAAGGGTGGGAGCGGCCCCGAGATGGCTCAACAGGCCTCGGGTGCGCCGCGTATCTTCGGCGGCGACCACGGAGGCCTGTCGCAATGTCTCGGCGGCGCGGGGGGAGAGATCCCCCAGATTGCCGAGCGGGGTGCCGACGACGTACAGGGTGCCCCTGGACTCGCCGCCTCGCCGCCCCGCGGCCGCGCTCACGCGAGGTGCTGCTTGATCTTTCCTTCCAGCGTCGCCTTGGGCACCGCGCCGATGACGGTGTCCACATGCTGCCCGTTCTTGAAGAACAGGATGCTGGGGATGGATCGCACGTTGAAGCGCATCGCGGTGCGCTGGTTCGCGTCCACGTCCAGCTTGGTCACCTTGGCGCGACCTACGTACTCTCCGGCCAGCTGGTCGAGGATCGGCGCGACGATCTGGCAGGGACCGCACCAGGACGCCCAGAAATCCACCAGGACGAGGCCGTTCGTCTGCTCGATCTCGGCGGTGAACGAGGCGTCGGTGACGTGGACGGTCTGGTGGTTGGTCGAGGCCATGATGTTATTTCTCCCAGGGTTGATCGACTTCAATGTCATTTTCGCTCGGAGGCACCGCGTGGCGGCTTCCCCCCGGATCGCTCATGTCGGGATCGCCGTGCCGGACATCGAGACGGCGCTCGCCTTCTATCGTGACGTGCTCGGTCTCGAGCCGCACCCGCCCGAGGTGGCGGATGGCGCCACCATCGTTGCTCTGCCCTTCGGTGAGTCCGAGGTCGAGCTGCTGGCGCCCAGGGATGCGGACAGCCCCATCGCGAGATTTCTCGCTCGTCGGGGGCCGGGAATCCATCATGTGTGCTACCGAGTGCCCGACCTCGACGCGGCGCTCGCCGCCTGCCGGGCCGCCGGCTATCGCCTCATCGACGACTCGCCACGCACCGGTGCCGGAGGCCGGCGGATCGCTTTCGTGCATCCGAAGTCGACCGCCGGCATACTGCTCGAGCTGACCGAGTAAGATAACAAGCGAGGATGACAGAGGTTCCCGGCTCACTCCTGGTGGGTGGCCGCCGAGTCCTGTCCCGGGACGCAGGGCTGCGCGGGGCTTCCCGCCGCCGTCACGTCCACCTGGTTCACGATCCAGGTTCCGTCCGAGAGCTTGATCGCGCTAAACGGTACGACCCAGCTGCAGAGCTGGCGCCGGATCTCGACCTGCACCGCGTGGCGGTTGGCGTCCCCGGCTGCGGGCGTGTCGGACATAACGCGGTGAGACTCGTTCTGTAGATACGCCTGCATGACGGTGATGCGCTTCTCCCAATCCGAGGGCTGATTGGTCTTCGCCGCGGGCCCCGCGGAGGTGCCCCAGAGATTCGCCATCTGGGTCAGGTTGCTGTCGGCGACGGCCTGCATGAAGGCGTCCACCGCACCTCGAGCCGAGGTGGTGGGGGCAACCGTGGACGGAGCGGAGCCGCCCCCGCACGCGGTGAGGAGGACGGCGAGGACCAGCGCGCGCGCCTTGATCACAAGTGTCTCATTTGGCATATGTTAGCGTGCGAAGTTAATCCCATGCGAAATCCCCGGCAATGACGGCACAGATGCGGCTCTACATCAACGTCGATCACGTAGCCACCGTTCGGCAGGCCCGCCGCACCGATGAGCCCGATCCCCTCGAGGCCGCGCTCCTCTGCGAGGCGGCCGGCGCGGACGGTATCACGGCGCATCTGCGCGAGGACCGCCGGCACATCCAGGATCACGACCTGGAGCGGCTCCGGCCGGCGGTGGAGGTCCTCAACGTCGAGCTGGCGACGAGCGCCGAAATCGTCGCGCTGACCTGTCGCCTGCGTCCGTACCAGGCGACGCTGGTGCCCGAACAGCGGGAGGAGATCACGACCGAGGGTGGGCTCGATCTCCTGCGCTCGGGCGGTCGGCTGCGGGACACCATTCGGCGGCTGGACGAGGCGGGCATCCGGGTCAGCCTGTTCGTGGATCCGGACCCGGCGACCCTGGACGCCGCCAAGGACCTCGGCGTGCCCGCCGTGGAGCTGCACACGGGCCGCTATGCGAACACCTGGCGCCGGAGCGATGAGGCCCTCGACGAGCTTCGCGGTGCCGCGCGGCACGCAGCGGGAATGGGGCTGTTCGTCCACGCCGGCCACGGGCTCACCTACCTGAACGTGCAGCCGGTCGCATCCATTCCGGAGATCGAGGAGCTCAACATCGGGCACAGCGTGATCAGCCGCGCCCTCATGACAGGCATGTCGAGCGCCGTGCAGGACATGGCGCGCTTGGTGAAGGGCGCCCGGGTCTGATACCTTATCTGTGATGACCAATCCCCTCGCGACAGCCGATTTCTTCGCGCTCGAGGCCGGTGAGTGTCTGGATCGGCTGGAGCTGCTCGCCCGCCGGGACGACGCCCCGCCGGCGGAAGACTTCCTTCGCGCCAGCCGGGTGCTCCGGGGCTCGGCCCTGATGGCATCCCAGCAGGCGATCGCGCGCGCGGCCGGCGGGCTGGAGTCCGTGGCGCGGGCGCTGCGGGAAGGCCGGCGCGCGTGGGATCCCGAATGCCGGGAGCAGGTGGCGCACGCGATCGAGGAGTTCCGTCGTCTGGTGCGTCGGGTGCGCGAATGGGACGACGGCGATAGCGTGCGCGCCGGCCGGCTGGCGGTCTCGCTCGACACGCTAGCCGGCCGCCCTGTCGCCGAGCCGGGCGAGCAGCGGGGCGAGCGGGGTGAGATCAACGCGGGCGTGCGTGCGTTCGTCGGCCGGGAGGGCGCGCTGATCGCGAGCGCGCTGGATCGGGCGGCGCGCGCGCTCCAGGTCGCGCCTGGCGACCGCGAGCCCCTCTATACCGTCATCCGTCGCATGCAGTCGCTCCGCGGACTGGCCGAGCTGAGCGAGCTGGCACCCTTGCCGGAGATTCTCGACGGGATCGAGCTCGCGGTCGGTGACCTCACCCGCCTGTTCGCGCCCCCGCCCGGCGTCCACGAGGTCATGGCGGCCGCCGCGCTCGCCCTCACCCGCATCTCCCGCGACATCGCGGAGCGCGGGCGTTCCGACCCGGATGCGGAGGAGGCGCGGGTCTTCACCGATTTCCTGCTCCGCGCGTTCGCCGTCGAGCGGGACGTGGTGCCGATCGAGACCCTGTATCTCGAAGGCGACTCCACGCCATTCACCCCGGCGCACGGGCAGCCGCAATTCGAGCCGCCGGCGCCGCTGGGCCCTCTCGAGCTGGTGAGTCACGGCGAGCACCTCTGTCAGATCGCCGATCTCATCGCCCGGGCCTCGTCCGCCACGGAGCGCGACCTTCGGCTCTACCACCTGATCGGCGCGCTCAGAACCGCGGCGGTGCCCGGACCCGATCCCGTAGCCGGGGCGCTGGCGGTGTTCGCCCGCTCCACCCGGGAAGCGCTCGCGGCCGGTGTGTCCAGCCGCTCGACCGAGGAACTGGTGGGCGGGCTTAGGTCGGCGGGGGAGCTGCTCCGCTCCGTCGCCGATGCCGGTGACCGAATGCAGGTCTCCCGCCGTCTGCTGGACGTCGCCCATCGGCTCGATCAGGCCCGCACCGGTGCCGAAGGGCCAATGGGCACCCCGGCCGGCCTCGAAGCGGACGTGGTTCCCATCGAAAGCCTGGCCCCCGACGCGTCCCCGGCACCAGAGCTCAGCGCGCTGGAGGCAAGCTTCCGGACCCTGAAGCGGCTGGAGCGGGAGCGCGGCGCCGCGCAGCCCTCACTCGAGGCGCTGGCCGGCGTTCAGCAGCCGGTCGAGGCCGTCGCCATCGAGTCGCTCTGTTACCGCGGCCGCTCTGCGCTGGAGCGCGCGGGCGCCGTGCGCGGCGCTCTCGCCGCCGAGCTCGCCGCCGCGTCCGATCTCGCAGCCATCCGGCCGCTCCTCCAGGAGCTCCTCGACCTCGTGCCGTTGGCGCTTGACGAGTCCTGACTCGGCTGCGCCCGGCCGGCTGGGAGGGAGGCGGATCCTCGCCGGAATCATCGGCGCGGTGCTCGCGGTCGCCCTCCTGGCCTGGGCGCTGCGCGGGGTCCAGCTCAGCGAGGTGGTGCGCGAGATCCGCGACGCGGACCCCTGGCCCATCGCCCTCGGCGTCCTCCTCGCCTCCCTGACCTTCGTCATCCGCCTGATCCGCTGGCGGCTCCTCCTGCGGGACGAGTCCGGCGCGCCGCTCAAGCCGTGGCCGCTCTGGCACGCGGTGGCGATCGGGTTCATGGCGAACAACATCCTGCCCTTCCGCGCCGGCGAGCTGGTGCGCGTGTTCGCCGCCACCAAGCTGTCCGGCGTGCGCTTTACCGCCACCATGTCGTCCGTCGCCGTGGAGCGGATCTTCGACGGACTCGCGATCATCGGTCTCCTCGCGGCGGGACTTCTGGTCTCCGATCTGCCGTCGGGCGTCATGGTCGGTGGCATGTCGTTGTCCCACGCCGCCCAGGTGGCCGGCGTGCTCTCCCTCGGCGCGCTGCTGGGCGCCGTCGCCATCGTCGCCTTTCCGCTGACGGCGGAGCGCATGGTGCGACGCGTGCTGCCGGCGGGCAAGCTGGTCGACCGGATCGTCGCCATGATCGAGGGGATCAGGCATGGTCTGGCCTCCCTGCGATCGCCCGGCCTTCTCGCCGGTGTGGTGTTCTGGTCCCTGGTGCACTGGCTGGTGAACGCCGCGGCGCTCTGGGTGACCTTTGCCGCCTTCGACATCCCGGTGGGCTTTGGGGGAGCGTTAATCCTCCAGGGTGTGCTCGCGATCGGCATCACCGTTCAGCTCACGCCCGGCTTCGTGGGGCAGTTCGAGGCCGCGGTCGTGGCGGGGCTCGCCCTCTACGGCATCCCGAACGACGTCGCCTCTTCCTACGCCCTGGTGTACCACGGGGCCACGTTCCTTCCGATCACGCTCGCGGGCGCCTGGTCGCTCGCCCGCACACCGGTCGCCTTGAGCGACCTTCGTGGCGCCCCAGCCCCATGACCGCCGCGGTCCGGGTGGGGGCACACGCGAAGCTGAACCTGTTCCTCCGGGTGCTCGCGCGGGAGGTGGATGGGTTCCACGGTGTGGAGACGCTCTTCTGCCTGGTCGACCTCGCCGACGAGCTCGTGGCCGAGCGGCGAGAAGGGCACGAGATCACCATCGAGGTGGAAGGTGCCGACGTCGGCCCGGCGGCGGAGAACCTCGCGGTGCGAGGCGCCGCCGCGGTGCTCGGCGCCGTCCGCGAACGCTTCGGAGTGCATCTCACCCTCACCAAGCGCATTCCGACCCGCGCGGGTCTCGGGGGAGGCTCCAGCGACGGAGCCGCGGCGATGGTCGCTGTCAATCGTCTGGCGGGTGACGCGATTCCACGGCACGAGCTGCTCCAGCTCGCCGCGAAGCTGGGCAGCGACGTGCCGTTTTTTCTCAGTGGCGCGCCGCTCGCCCTGGCCTGGGCCCATGGGGAGCGCCTCCTGCGCCTACCCTCGCTTCCCGCCGCCCCCGCCCTGGTCCTGACGCCTCCAGTGCCCGTCTCTACGCCGGAGGCCTATGGCTGGGTGGACGAGGCTCGGTCGTCAGGCGGGCGCCGTGGTGCGGTCGCGCTCGACCTGGACGCGCTCTCCACCTGGGGAGACATCGGCCGAATGGCGGGGAACGATTTCGAATCGGTGGTGTTCGGCCGGCACCCTGCGGTCCGGGCCGCGTTCGAGGCCCTGGTGGGAACGCGACCCATCGTGTGTCGTATGAGCGGCTCGGGCTCGGCGATCTTCGCGATCTACCGCTCGGAGCGAGACCGGGAAGACGCCCAGATGATGCTGGGGCGAAAACACGGAACGCTGACCCCGGCGCGGACCCTC
>DATLHD010000034.1:0-2119 GCA_035540075.1 Gemmatimonadales bacterium | reverse complement strand
CGGGACCTCGGGCCCAGCCTCGAGCACCCGTTCGGCACCGACGACCTGAGCCGGGACGTCCTGGCCCGGGTGGCGACCGGGGGCCGGATCTCGCTCGGGGTGGCCCTGCTCGCTGTAGCCCTCTCCGTGACGCTGGGCGCGATGACGGGACTGGTGTCGGGGTACCTCGGCGGCGCGGTGGACACCATGCTGATGCGGCTGGTGGACGCGGCGCTCGCGATTCCCCGGCTCTTCCTGCTTCTCCTGGTACTCGCGGTCTGGGAGCAGGTGCCGGTCCTCGTCCTGGTGCTGTTGATCGGCGCCACCGGCTGGTTCGGCACCGGGCGGCTCGTGCGCGGCGAGGTCCTGCGGCTTCGAGAGGAGGCCTATGTGCGCGCCGCGGAGGCGCTCGGCGCGAGCCGAAGACGGATTATCTTCCGCCATCTGCTGCCGAACACCGCCGGTCCGCTGCTGGTCGCCGCCACGCTCGGCGTGGGTGACGTCATCCTGCTCGAGGCGGGTCTCTCCTTTCTCGGTCTCGGTGTCCAGCCTCCGACACCCTCGTGGGGCGGCATGATCCTCGACGCCAAGGCGGTGCTCGTGGCCGCGCCGTGGGCGGGGATCTTCCCCGGCCTCGCCATCGTCATCACCGTGTTGGCTGCCAACCTGTTCGGCGACGCGCTGCGCGATGCCGTCGATCCCCGGGGCGCATGACCCAAGCTCTTCAGGTCGAGAACCTCCGCGTCTCCTTCCCCACCGGCGATGGGGGTCGAGTCTACCCCGTCGACGGGGTCAGCTTCACGCTCGATCGAGGACGGACCCTCGCGCTGGTCGGCGAATCGGGATGCGGGAAGAGCCTGACCAGCCTCGCCCTGCTGCGCCTTATCCCATCACCGGGCCGCATCGAGGACGGCAGCACGATCCGGCTGGGAGACACCGACGTTCTCTCGCTGCGAGGCGAGGCGCTCCGCAAGATCCGGGGCCGCAGGATCGGGATGGTGTTTCAGGACCCGATGACCAGCCTCAACCCGGTGTTCACCGCCGGCGACCAGATCGCCGAAGGCGTGCGGGCACATTTCGACGTCTCCCGTGCCGAGGCGCGCCGGCGCGCGCTGATGCTGCTCCAGGAGGTGGGCATCCCCGACCCCCTGGCCAGGCTGGACGCCTATCCCCATCAGCTCAGCGGCGGCATGCGGCAGCGAGTGATGATCGCGATCGCCCTCTCGGCCGAACCCGAGATCCTGGTGGCGGACGAGCCGACCACGGCGCTGGACGTCACCGTGCAGGCGCAGATCCTGGAGGTGCTCGACCGGCTGCGCGAGCGCCACGGGATGGCCGTGCTGCTCATCACCCACGACCTCGGCATCGTCGCGGGACGGGCGGATCGGGTGGCGGTGATGTACGCGGGCCAGATCGTGGAGGAGGCCCCGACCGAGCGCCTGTTCGCCAGTCCCTCGCATCCGTACACGCAGGGGCTGTTCGCCTCGATTCCGCGTATCACGGGGCCGATCGGGCGACTCTCTCCAATCGGCGGCAGCGTGCCGGCTCCGGGCGCCTGGCCCGGCGGCTGCCGGTTCCGTCCCCGCTGCCCCAAAGCGTTCGAAAAGAGCGAGACGATGCCGCCGCTCCTGCCGGTGGGTTTTGACCATCGGATGCGCTGCTGGCTCGCCGAGCGGGAGCGGGCGTGACGCTGCTCCAGGTGCGGGACCTGGTGAAGCACTACCACGCGGGCGGGCTCTTCCGTGCCCCGGCGCCGCCGGTGCGCGCGGTCCGAGGAGTCTCCTTCGACATCGGCCAGGGCGAGACGCTCGCGCTGGTGGGCGAGTCGGGATGCGGGAAGTCGTCGGTGGGGCGGACGGTGCTCCGGCTGCAGGAGCCGACCGCGGGCAGCGCGACGTTCGAGGGGATCGATCTCTTCGCGCTGGACCGGGTTGCGCTCCGGAAGATGCGCCGGCGGATGCAGATCATCTTCCAGGACCCCTACTCCTCGCTCAACCCGCGGATGACGGTCGGAGGGGCGATCGCCGAGGGAATGGAGATCCACCGGCTCGCGACCGGCAAGGAGGTCGGCCGGCGGGTGGGCGCTCTCCTCGAGGAGGTGGGGCTCGATCCGGGTTACGGGACGCGCTATCCCCACGAG
>DATLHD010000033.1:0-7425 GCA_035540075.1 Gemmatimonadales bacterium | reverse complement strand
TCCCGCGGCCGTGGTCGGCGGACTGCTGTTCGCATTGCTGGTCCTGGTGGGACGCGACCGCTTCCTGACCGTGCACCTGGACACCAGCGCGCAGACGGTGCTCAGCGTCGCGTTCTTCAGCAGCATCGGGATGGGCGCGAGCTATGCGCTGTTGCGGGCGGGAGGGCTCCAAGTCGCGATCTTCCTCCTGATCGCGATCGCGTTCTGCTTCGTGCAGAACTTCACCGGGATGGCGATCGCGCGCGGGTTCGGCGAGCACCCGCTGCTCGGCGTCCTGGCCGGCTCGGTGACACTGGTGGGCGGGCCGGCCACGGGAATGGCCTTCGCGCCGATGCTGGAGCAGGCGGGGCTGGTGGGCGCCGGCACGCTGGCGCTCACCTCGGCCACGTTCGGCATCGTGTGCGGCGGGCTGACCGGCACGCCGGTGGGGACCTGGCTGATTCACCGCTACCACCTCGGGTCGTCCGCGCTCCCCGGCACACAGGAGGCCGGGGAGGAGTCGCACGGGCCCCCGGCCCTCGTAATACCGACCGACCGCGAAGATCCGCCGCTGATCCTGAACATGATCGTGCTCGCGGCCGCGATGGGGCTGGGCAGCATCCTGAGCCGCTGGTTCGCCGCGCTCGAGTGGACGCTGCCCGCCTACATCGGTGCCATGATCATCGCTTCGATCTTCCGCAACGTGGACGATCGGACCGGCTGGCTGAAGATCGATCCCGCCGCGATGGACTTCGTCGGCGGGTTCGCCCTGAACATCTTCCTCGTGGTCGCGCTGATGGACCTCAAGCTGTGGCAGCTGGCCGGCCAGGCGCTGCCGCTCTTCGTCATCCTTGCGGCCCAGGTAGTGCTCGTCGCGATCTTCGCGCTCACCGCCTCCTTCCTGGTGATGGGCCGGGACTACGATTCCGCGGTCATGTCGGCCGGCTTCGTCGGCTTCGTCCTCGGCACCACGGCCAACGCGGTGGCCAACATGCGGGCGCTGGTGACGCGGTACGGTCCGGCACCCCGCGCCTTCCTGGTGGTGCCGCTGGTCGGCGCCTTCTTCATCGACTTCGCCAACGCCATCATCATCACGTTCTACGTGAACTGGCTGCGCTGACGGCAGCGCCGTGAAAGTCGTGCTCGCCACCTGCCGGCCGAAGCCGGGCCTCACCCCCGGCGACGGATTGCTGGCGACCGCGCTTCGTGAGCTGGGCGCGACCGTGGTCGCCGGCCCCTGGGACACGATCCAGCCGGGGCGGGAGGAAGGCGTCGTCTGCCTCCGATCCACGTGGG
This sequence comes from Gemmatimonadales bacterium, assembly GCA_035540075.1. Classification (GTDB taxonomy): domain Bacteria; phylum Gemmatimonadota; class Gemmatimonadetes; order Gemmatimonadales; family GWC2-71-9; genus CAVVWJ01. The sequence goes on along the minus strand of DATLHD010000033.1, from coordinate 6,150 downwards.
ACTACCACCTGCGATGGAGCGAGTTCAGGAGCTGGGTGCGCGGGTTCGAGACGCCGGGGCGCCTCTGGAACCCACCGTCCACGGTGCTCTGGAACGCCGACAAGGTGTACCTCCGTGACCTGGCCGCCGCCGGCATCGCGGTCCCGCGCACGCAGTGGTTCCAGCCGGGAGAGCGCCCCGCGATCGCGAGGCTGCTGGAGGAATGGGGTGTGACGCATGCCGTCCTGAAGCCGAGGGTCTCCGCCACCGCCTACGGGACCCACGTCGTCTCCCGCGACCGCGGGATCGAGGAGGCGGATTGGGCGGCGCTGGAGCGGTCCGGATGCCTGCTCCAGCTGTTCGTGCCCGAGATCCAGAGCCGGGGAGAGATCTCGGTAGTCTTTCTGCGCGACGGGTTCGCCCACGCGGTGCTGAAGCGCCCCCGCGCCGGCGATTTCAGGGTGCAGGCCGACTTCGGTGGAAGCCTCGAGGCCACGACGCCGGCCGACTCGACGATCGCGTTCGGCGGCGCCGTGCTGGCCGCGGCGGCGCGGCCCTGGCTCTACGCGAGAGTCGATCTGGTGGAAACCGACGAGGGGCCCGTGCTGATGGAGCTGGAGCTGATCGAGCCGGATCTCTTCCTCACGCCGCAGGGGGCGGCGCGGCTCGCGGAAGGGCTGATCGCATCGGTGGAGGAGATGGCCTGACCGGAGCGGTGGCGGGGCGCCACCGCTCCCTAGTCGGCAGTGTTACGCCGTGGCCGGCGTACGCCGGACCAGGAGGTTGGCGAGGCCGCCCACCACGCCGGCCGCGATCGCGACCCACGCCAGGGCGGGCGTCCACAGCGAATCGAGGCCGAGCAGGGCGTCGATCGAATACGCTCCCGGGCCGGTCAGCGCGAGGGCGATCGCACCCGCGGCATAGAGTAGCGGCAGCTCGACGCCGTTCGTCATGGCGAAGAGTCCGCCGGACCGGTGCACGGTGAGCGCCGCCACCAGCATCACGGACACGACCAGCGCCGGCCCGATCGGGCCGAGAAATCCCAGCGCCAGCAGCAGTCCGCCGCCGACTTCGGCCAGCCCCGCCGCCAGAGCGAAGGTGCGGCCGGGGTGGAACCCGAGCGACTCGAGGAAGCCGCCGGTACCGGCGAGACCGTGTCCGCCGAACCACCCGAACAGCTTCTGGCTGCCGTGGGCCGCCAGCAGCAGCCCCAGGACCAGTCGGGCGACCAGCAGTCCGGTACTCAACGTGGCGAGATCGGCATAAGTGAACGAAGACATAGAGCCTCCAAGAATGGGTGTTGTCACTATTGATGTGATAACACTCATTTCCCTGTCCCGGTTCCTCCCCCTGTCGTCAGAAGCTCAGCTTGAGGATCCGGCCCTCGGTTCCCACCAGCCAACCCACGGTCTTCCCGGCAGTTCCGAACGCCCAGTAGTCCCGGGCCCCTTCCAGCAGCCGCCAGCTGCGGCCCTCGTCCAAGGACCAGGCGGCCCCCCCGGGGCCCGTGGCGACCACCGTGCCGCCGTCGCCGGCGGAGAGGTAGGCGAGCCCGTACACGGCACCAGGGAAGGGCATCCGGGTGGCGAGCGTCCAGGTGCGGCCGCCGTCGCCCGTGACCGCCACGTTGTCGGCGAACGTGTCGGGCGCGGTGATGTCGCCGCCGGCCAGGATCCCGTGCAGCGTGTCTCGAAACGCGATCGTGGCGGCACCCGAGGTCTGGCTTCCCTGGGCGATCGGGGTCCCGGCCTCGCGCCAGCTGTCGCCCCGGTCGGTCGTGCGCAGCACCCTCGCGCGCGCCGCCGCGCCGGTCGCGATCCAGCCGTGCCGGTCGCCCAGGGCAGCGGTGCAGGTCCCGCTCGCGGCGAAGGCCCCTTCCCCGGTCTGCGCCGGCGGCAGGCGGTCGCCGAAGTCGCGCCAGGTCCGACCGTCCGCGGTCCGCAGCACCGGAAAGCGGCCGTTCACCGCATCGCTCATGGTGAAGCCGCTGCGCTCGTCCCAGAAGGCGAAGCAGTCGTAGAAGGCGCTGGTATCGCGATTGACGAACTGGAGCGACCAGGAGCGGCCGCCGTCGTCGGTGCGATAGATGCGCGAGCGATCGCCGGGACCGGCGGCGAGCAGGTAGGCCATCCGCTCGCTCACGCCTTCCACGTCACGGAACTCGAGGCTGTCGGCGCCCGGGACGACGGCCGCGCGCCAGGTCGTTCCGCCGTCGGTCGTGAGGGCATAGGTCCCGCCCACGCCGCTGGCCCAGACGACGCGCTCGTTCACGGGGCTCACGGCCTGGAGACGGTTCCTGGTGCCGCTGACCTGGGGAGTGAGCGTGGGCGCGACCGGAGCGGCAGAGGGGTCCGCGGAAGGGGACGCTCTGGAGCAGCCGACGGCGGCCGCGAGCGCGAGCGAACGAACGAGCCCGAGAGAGGTAGCCATCCGGCCAAGCTATGGCCGGACGACCCGGCAGGCTATTGCTCAGCCGGCGGGAGCTCGAACAGGGACATGTCATCCCGAGCGTAGCGAGGGATCTTGCCAGTCCGAGCAAGATCCCTCGCTACGCTCGGGATGACGGCGGTCGCCCTACCGCTCCCCCCGGAGCAGCGGCACGAACCTCACCGGCAGGAGCTCCCGGGAAGCGATGCGGCCGGAGGTGTCCTTCTCGAGGAGAATGAGCTGCTGATCGGCCCTCGGATCGCCCACGGGCATCACCAGGCGGCCGCCGGGAGCAAGCTGCCGGATCAGCGGCGGCGGGATCGAGTCGGCGCCCGCGGTCACGACGATCGCATCGAACGGCGCCGCGTCCGGCCAGCCGGCGTAACCGTCGCCATGACGCACCTGCACGCTCCGGTAGCCCAGACGCCGGAGCCGAGCGCGGGCTTCGTCGGCCAGGGCGCGGATGATCTCGATGGTCCACACCCGCGCGCCGGTCTCGGCCAGCACAGCGGCCTGATACCCGGAGCCGGTGCCCACCTCCAGTACGCGTAGTCCGGGCCCCGGCCGAATCACCTGGGTCATGAACGCCACGACCGCGGGTTGGGAGATCGTCTGGTCGTGGCCGATGGGAAGGGGGGTGTCGACGTAGGCCCAGGCGCGCTGGTCCTGGGGCACGAACTCGTGCCGGGGCACGGCCCGCATCGCCGCGAGGGTGAGGGAGTCGGTGATCCCCTGCGGCACCAGCTCTTCCGCCACCAGGCGCTGGCGCTCCTCACGCCAGCGGTCGGCGGTCTGCGCCTCCGCCGGCGCCGCGAGCGCCAGCGCGAGCATCACCTCACGGCGCCACGTAGATCTCACCTCCGCGCTCGCGGAACTCCTCGGCCTTGCGTGCCATCTCAGCCGCATGCGCCCGCACGTCGTGGGTGATGCTCATGGAGCAGAACTTCGGCCCGCACATGGAGCAGAAGTGGGCGACCTTGGCGCCGTGCGCCGGCAGGGTCTCGTCGTGAAAGGCGCGCGCGGTCACTGGGTCGAGGCTGAGGTTGAACTGGTCCTCCCACCGGAACTCGAAGCGAGCCTTGCTGAGGGCATCGTCCCAGGCGCGCGCGCCGGGGTGGCCCTTGGCCAGGTCGGCGGCGTGGGCGGCGATCCGATAGGCGATGACGCCGGCCTTCACGTCGTCGCGGTTCGGCAGGCCGAGATGCTCCTTGGGGGTGACGTAGCAGAGCATGGCGGTGCCGGACCAGCCGATCATCGCTGCGCCGATGGCGCTGGTGATGTGGTCGTACCCCGGCGCGATGTCGGTGGTGAGCGGGCCGAGGGTGTAGAACGGCGCCTCGCGGCACCAGTCGAGCTGCTTGTCCATGTTCTCCTGGATGAGGTGCATGGGAATGTGCCCCGGTCCCTCGTTCATGACCTGCACTCCGTGCTCCCACGCGATCTCGTTGAGCTCGCCCTGGGTCCGGAGCTCGGCGAACTGGGCCTCGTCGTTCGCGTCCGCGATGCTGCCGGGCCGGAGCCCGTCGCCCAGCGAGAACGAGACGTCGTAGGCGGCCATGATCTCGCAGATCTCGCGGAACCTGGTGTAGAGGAAGTTTTCCTGGTGATGGGCCAGGCACCACTTGGCCAGGATGGAGCCGCCGCGGGAGACGATGCCGGTCACCCGCTCCGCCGTGAGCGGCACGTAGCGGAGCAGCACGCCGGCGTGCACGGTGAAGTAGTCCACCCCCTGCTCCGCCTGCTCGATCAGCGTGTCGCGGTAGATCTCCCAGGTCAGATCCTCCGCCACGCCACCCGCCTTCTCCAGCGCCTGATAGATGGGCACGGTGCCGATCGGCACCGGCGAGTTGCGCAAGATCCATTCGCGGGTCTCGTGGATCTGCTTCCCGGTGGAGAGATCCATCACCGTGTCGGCGCCCCAGAGCGTGGCCCAGCGGAGCTTCTCCACCTCCTCCTCGATCGACGAGGAGACCGCGGAGTTCCCGATGTTGGCATTGATCTTCACCCGGAAGCGCCGGCCGATGATCATCGGCTCGAGCTCGGGGTGGTTGATGTTGGCGGGGATGATGGCCCGTCCGCGCGCGACTTCGGCTCGCACCATCTCGGGAGGCAGTCCTTCGCGGATCGCGGCGAACTCCATTTCCGGCGTGATCTCGCCCAGGCGGGCGTAGTGGAGCTGGGTGACGGTGGAGCGGCCCTTGAGGGCGCCGATCCGCCCCACGTCCCGCTGCGCGATCCACGCCCCTCGCACCGACGGCAACCCTTCCCGCACCTGACCGCCCTGCGGTCCGCTGGTGTCGTTCACCCTGATTGGCGGCTCGCCGCCGGCAAGAGCGATCTCCCGCATCGGCACGCGGATCCCTCGGGAGCCCTCGACGTAGACCTTGGTGGAATTGGGGAAAGCGTCGCCGTAAGACTGGACGGGCGACTCCGGCAGCGTGGCAGTCATCGTGGGATGCTCCCTGGGGTGACGCGAAGGGAGCGAGGACGACGGAAGGTCGCCCGCGCCGCACTCCCTTCGCCGGTATCAGCCGGATCAGGTTCCAAGGGTACGATCTCAATCAGGCGACGTCCGCGTCCCTGATGCCCCTGGCGGCAAGTGAAGTGTATCGCGATCGCTCCGGGGAAGGCAGTCCGCCGGGCCTCCCCGCGTGGGTGTAGGCCTCATCCCACAGTTCCGACGGTTTGTGTCGCTGGAGAACCGACTGGCGGGCAGCCTCCCCTGCCCATGGATTAATGATCTAAGTATTTGTATCACAACAATTTATATAGTAGCACGGAGTAGTGTACCTAGGTACCCTTATGGAAACGCAAATCCGGAGGTACATTGGCGCCTTCGGAGACCATTTCCGATGTTGTTGATCCCTTCACCCCACAGGAGCTGACCATGCCCCGTTCTCTGCTGCTTTCCCTCGTCGCTGCGATCACCCTCGCGGCGTGCAGTAAGCAGGAGGCTGACACCGGTGCGGCGCCGGCGCCCGACACGGCCGCCCCCGAGGCCAATGCCCCGGTCGACACCACGGCCGTAGACAGGATGCCCGCTGACACCACCGCCGCCGTGCCGGCTGACACCGCCCCGGTCGAGGAGACCGTGCCCGCCGATACCGCGCCGGCGGCCGAGACGATGGACAGCACCATGAGCGCGCCGACCGACACGGCCGCGCCGGCCGACAGCTCTGCCGGCTACTGAGCTCGGTTGACAAGCACACCGTCGCACGCTAGCCTAGGAATCATGATCACTCCTGGCGCCCGTTCGCTCCGGCTCCACACCTCCGCCTCGCGGTCGATGGCGGCGGCGTGTTGTTGTATGGCCGGTCCTTACCCGGACGGGACTACCTAGCGCGCCTCGCAGTATATCAGTGTAACTGGCCCGCAGGATGTCCTGCGGGCCTTTTGTTTTTCCGGCAGTCGAGGACGCGCGAACCCTGGAGCGCGCATGCGGATCGTACGCGACATCGATGCGGACATCGGCGAGGACTCCCCGCCCGAGCGGGTAGTCGGCTGGCTCCTGCAACGCTTCGCCGGCCGGCGGATGGTGGTCACCACCGGCTTCGGGATGGAAGGCTGTGCGCTGGTGGACATGATCGCGCGCCACGGTGGCGTGCTCCCGGTGCTCTACCTGGATACCGGATTCCTGTTCCCGGAGACCCTCCGCTTGCGCGACCGACTCGCAGCGCGGTACCCCGGCTTGAGCTTCGAGCGTCGGTCCACCGCGCTCACCCCGGAGGCCCAGGAGCTCCGCTA
>DATLHD010000032.1:0-7317 GCA_035540075.1 Gemmatimonadales bacterium | reverse complement strand
GGGCCTGGGCACATGGATCACGTTCAACGTGGGCGACGACCCCGTCCTGCGCGATGAAGCGACCGCCGTGATGAAGGCCTTCTTCGAGGCCGGAGGGCGGGTGATGGACTCCTCGCCGATGTACGGCTCTTCCCAGGAAGTTGTCGGCTACGGCCTCGCCAGGCTCGGCCGGAAGGCGGACGTCTTCTCGGCCGACAAGGTGTGGATCGGCTCGGGAGACGACGGGCCGACGCAGATCGAGGAATCGCGCTCGCACTGGGGCATCCGCCGCTTCGACCTGCTGCAGATCCACAATCTCCTCGCGTGGGAGGAGCACCTGCCCCGCCTGCTGGACATGAAGGCGGGCGGCCGCCTCCGCTACGTCGGCATCACGACATCCGAGGGGCGGCGGCACGAGGAGATCGAGGAGATCCTGGCCACCCGGCCGATCGACTTCGTCCAGGTGACCTACAACGTCCTGGACCGGGAGGTGGAGGAGCGGATCCTTCCGCTCGCGCGGGAGAAGGGCATAGCCGTGCTGATCAACCGGCCGTTCCGGCAGGGCGCCCTGACGCGCGAGGTGGAGGCTCACCCCCTTCCGCCGTTCGCCGCGGATATCGGAGCGGCCACCTGGGCACAGCTGCTCCTCAAGTTCATCATCTCCCATCCCGCGGTTACCTGCGTCATCCCCGCCACCACGAAGCCCGCGCACGCGGCGGAGAACGTCGCGGCCGCCACCGCCCCGCTGCCCGACGAAGCCATGCGACGACGCATCGTGCAGTACGTCGAGCGGCTCTGATGCCGGAGTGGTGGACCTATAGCCTCACCGATTTCCTGCTGTTCTCGCCGCGGACGTACTACCGGCTGATCGAGCGCCACAACCTTGCCATCTGGCCGGCGCAGCTCGTCACACTCGCGCTGGGTGTTGCCATCGCCGCCCTCTTGCGTCGACCCGCGCGCGGCCGGAGCCGCGCGATCGCGGGCATGGTGGCCCTGCTCTGGGCGTGGGTCGGCGGGATCTTCGTGGCAGGACGGTACGCGACGATCAACTGGACGGCGTCTTACGTCGCGGGGCTGTTCGCGGCCGAGGTGCTGCTGCTCGGCTGGCTCGGTGTGGCCAAGGCGGGTCTGCGGTTCGGGTGGCGGCGCGACGCGGCCGGCCTCCTAGGTGCGGTGCTATTCACCGGATCGGTCGCGCTGTATCCCCTGCTGGCGCCCGTGCTCGGGCGCGGATGGACCCAGTCGGAGGTGTTCGGGATCACGCCCGATCCGACGGTGCTGGGCACGCTCGGCCTCCTGCTGATGGCCGATGGCGCTCCACGCTCAGGCTGGGCGCTCCTGGCGCCACCCGTGATCTGGTGCCTGGTGAGCGGAGCGACGCTCTGGGCGATGGGATCGCCCGAGAAGTGGATCTTGCTGCCGGCGGCCGTCGTCGCCCCGACCATCTTCGCAGTCACCCGAGACTCCGGAATCCGCCCATGACGTCACGAGCCGACCTCGCCGCCGCCTTTCGCCGCCTCCATAGCCCTCAGAGGGGCGACATTCTCGTTCTGCCCAACGCCTGGGATGCCTTGAGCGCCAGAGTGATCGAACAGGCTGGAGCACGCGCCATCGCCACGACCAGCGCCGGTGTATCCTGGGCTTTGGGACGACAGGACGGCCAGGCCGTCACTCGCGCCGACATGATCGCTGCGGTCCGCCGGATCGCCGAAGCCGTGCGAGTACCGGTCACCGCCGACATCGAAAGCGGGTACGGCTCGGGATCGCCGGAAGACGTGGGGGCGACCGTGCGCGGGGTGGTTGAGGTCGGCGCAGTGGGAATCAACCTGGAGGACGCACCGGGCCGCGGCGGGGAGTCCCTGCTGCGTGCGGAAGAGCACGCCGCTCGGATCGCCGCGGCCCGCGCGGCCGGCGGTCCGGAGCTCTTCATCAATGCGCGGGTGGACGTCTACCTGAAGGAAATCGGCACCGAGTCGGGCCGGTTCGATGAGACGATCCGGCGCGCTCGCGCCTACACGGCTGCCGGCGCCGATGGCGTGTTCGTGCCGGGGGTCGTGGACGCCTCCACCATCGCTCGGCTGGTGGAGGCGATCGGTGCGCCGGTCAACATCATGGCGTCCTATGGGGCGCCGAGTGTCGCCGAGCTGGCGGATCTGGGAGTCGCGAGGGTGAGCGTGGGGCCCGCGATCACCCGGGCCGCGATGGCGACCATCCGCACCGCCGCGCGCGAGCTCCTGGAAACGGGCACCTATGACGGCCTTGTGGGCGGGGTTCCATTCGCCGAAGCGAACGCCCTCTTCAGGTCATCGCAACTGCCGTGACAACCCTCACTGCAACGGCGCGTACCCTGACCTAGGCTGACGGCCTTGAGACGATCACTGCACCAACGGACTTCATGAGGGTCGGACGATGGCAGAGTCGACGGGGAGCGGCCTCGCGGTGGTAACCGGTGCCTCCAGCGGCATCGGGTTCGAGCTCGCGCGGCAGTTCGCGGAACACGGCTTCGATCTCATCGTCGTGGCCGAGGAGGAGGGCATCGTGGGAGCGGCGGATGAGCTTCGCGACCTCCGGGTCGAGGTGGAGCCCGTCCAGGCGGACCTCACCCGCGCTGTGGATGTGGACCGACTGTGGGAACGGGTCCGGGCGCGCGGGCGTCCCCTGGCGGCGATCGCCATCAACGCCGGCGTGGGTGTCGGCGGGCCTTTCGTGGACAACAATCTCGAGGAAGAGCTCCGACTCATCGATCTGAACGTCGTGTCGGTCGTCCGCCTGGCGAAGTACGCGGTCCGCCACATGGTGAGCCGCGGCTCGGGTCGGATCCTGTTCACCTCATCGATCGCGGCGGAGACGCCGGCGCCCTTCCTCGCCGTATACGGGGCATCAAAGGCGTTCGTCCAGTCGTTCGCCGAGGCGTTGCACCACGAGCTGAGGGACACGGGAGTGACCGTGACCGCGCTTCAGCCTGGCCCGACGGACACGAACTTCTTCGAACGAGCGGAGATGATGGACACCCAGATCGGTGTGGAAGACAAGGACGACCCGGCCGACGTGGCGCGTCAGGGCTTCGAGGCGATGATGGCGGGCAAGCACCGCGTCGTGTCCGGCTCGGCCGGGAACAAGGTGCAAAGCGCCATGGCGCGCGTGCTCCCGGAGCAAACCAAGGCCCAGCAGCCGGCGGAGAGGAGCAGGAAGAAGAAGTGACCCGCCTCTCCCCGGTGACAACGTTACTCCTTAAAGAGCCGCTCCAGCGCCGTCTGCGCCTCCTCGCCGAACTCCCGCACTGCCCGATCGTCGTCCGTGTACGCTGCAAGCCAGGCCCAGACACCAGTGTGCCCTCGGGCATCACGCCATGTGAGGAGCCGGAACCAGCCGTCGTCGAGCTCTCGCACGGTTCCAGCCAGCGTCACACCCGGGAGGGTCAGCTCCACGGTCCCGCTGTACCGCCGTCCGCCAGGCGTCACCACCTCGAAGGCTTCCCCCTCCTTCGGCGATGCGGGGCTCAGCCGGTAGCCCCTCGGTCCCGTGAGCCGAGCCCATGCGGCATCGCGCGGCACCGCAGTGTTGACCAGGCCCCGGGCTGCCCTGCGATTCCGCCCGCGGTGCCGCCGGAGATAGTGTCGCAGGCTACGGAGCTCAGCCTGCCAGCCTTCGGAGATGCCGTCCACTTCCGCATCCCACGCCGCTCCTTGCCCGAATCCCGAGTGCACCAGCCGCAGTCGCGTCTTGCCCTGTACGGTCTCGAGGGTGAATTCCATCGCGATCCTGGCGGCCTCCACCTCTCCCGGCGGGAGTGGGTGGCCTTGCGCGTCGTACGGGCGGGCCTCCTCCTGGATCAGGCGCAGCAGCTTGCCCGGCTCCCACTCGTCGATAGTCGTGACCCAATCCTCGCCGTAGCCCCAAGACCACAGCATCGTCCCGCCCTTGCCCGGCGTGACCCGTGCCCCGGTCGGAAACCAGCGCACCAGCTCCTCCGCCTCGGTCAGCGCCCGCCAGACCTGGTCCGGGGTGGCATCGAGGTCTAGCGACATCCGGAAGGCACGGGTCTGCTCGGCAGCCGTCTTCTCCATGACCTGCTCCTTTCGTCCTCGCTGCATCGTTTCGACTACCCGGGCGGCACCGGATGGACCGCGGCCAACAGCCGGAATCGTCGTCCGGCCGGCGCCCGATCGTCGTGGTACCTGGCGGCGATCCGCGCGACGGCGTCGGCCAGCTCCTCGGCGAACTTCGCCCGGGTCTCCGCGCTGGCGAAGCGCATGTCGGCCTCCAGCGTCAGGGTCGCCAGGCGCTTGCCCTCCTGTTTCGCCTTGTTCTCCAGCAGGGCGACGTCCTGGATCGTGCGTCCCGCCGCCGCCATCAGGTACGCGCTGCTCAGCCGATCGGCGGCGAACTCGCGGGTGGGCCCAAGCTCGCCCAGCGCTTCCGGACTGATGATGAAGGCACGAGCGCTGGCGCGGACCACACGCTCCAGGCAGTTCCCTTTCCGCCGCTCCTCGACCAGCTCCACCAGGCCAGCCCCCTCCAGCACCTTGAGGTGATAGTTGATGCGCTGCCGAGGGAGCTTGAGCCGCCGAGCCAGACCGGTGGCGGAGTCGGGCTCCTTCAGGTGAACGAGGAGCCGCTGTCGGGCGGGGTCCAGCAGGGCGGCCGCGGACTCAGCCGAGCGGACGACATCGAGGGGAGCGGGGTGCGCCATGGCTGCAAGCTGATGCAGACAACTTTATTTGTCAAGAGCGATTTATTCTGTCGGGAGATTTCGGGGCAAGTACTGTCATCCCGAGTGGAGCGAGGGATCTTAGCCAGGCGGCAAGATCCCTCGCTTCGCTCGGGATGACAGCTCGATAGTCCTAGGCCACCGACTTCCGGTACCGTCCCACCGCCAGCGCCAGAACGCCGATGCCCGCCACGCCGAGCCCCAGGATCGGCCTCCCCACCGTCTCCAGCCCGGCTCCCCGCACCAACACGGCCCGCATCACCGCCACGAAGTGCTTCACCGGGTTCGCCTCGGCCGCGTACTGTGCCCACCGCGGCATCGAGTCCACCGGCGTGAAGAGCCCGCTCATCAGCAGGAAGATGAGGATCACGAAGAACGCCACGAACATCGCCTGCTGCTGGGTACGTGTGATCGTGGAGATCCAGAGGCCCAGACCCAGCACGACCACCAGGTACGCCATGGCGGCGAGATAGACCAGCAGCAGGTTGCCGCGCATGGGGATTCCGAAGACCAGCTTCCCGATGGTGAGTCCGATCGTGAAGATGAGCAGCGACAGCAGCCAGAACGGAATCAGCTTGGCCGCGATGAACTGGACCTTGGTCATCGGCGTGACATTGAGCTGCTCCAGCGTGCCCAGCTCGTTCTCCCGGGTGATGTTCTGCGCCGTCAGGAGGAGTCCGATGATTGTGGTGAGCGACACCATCAGCGCCGGCACCATCCAGTGCTTGTAGTTCCGGGTGGGATTGAACCAGCGCTGGGTCCGGAGATCGAGCGGCGCGACCCGTGCGGTCCGCGTGGCCTCCAGCCGCGGGAGCGTCCGGTCCAGTTCCCTGGCGTAGGCGCCGAGGATCGAGAGCGCGTAGGACTGGACGATGCCTGCGGTCGCACCCTCCTCCGAGTTCAGGACCAGCTGGACCGGCGCCCGTCCTCGGCGGACCAGATCCTCCTCGAAGTGGCGGGGAATGTGGAGCACCGCGGTGACTTCGCGGTCGAGGAGGGCATGGTCCACGCCCGCGTCGGTCGGCTCGTACCGCAACACCCGGAACTGGCGTCCTCCCTCCAGGCGCTGCACCAGGCCGGCGGAGACCGTCGTCCGATCCTCGTCCACCACCATCATGGCGACCTGCTTCACGTCGAACGTGGCGGCGTTGGCCAGCACCAGGAGCTGCACCACCGGGATCAGCAGGATCTGAAACACTGTCGTACGGTCCCGGAAGATCTGGAGAAATTCCTTGCGGACCAGGAAGAAGACGGTGCGCACGGCCTATCCCAGCCGGATAGCGAGCCCGCGCGAGCCTCGCACCAGGAAGAGCAGCGTCATGCCCACCAGCACCAGCGTCTCCTGCCACAGCGTCGCGAGTCCGGCGCCCTTGAGCATGATGCCGCGGACGATGACGAGGAACCACCGCGCCGGTACGATGTAGCTCAGCAGCTGCAGCGGGCGCGGCAGGGAGTCGATCGGAAAGATGAATCCCGACAGAATCATCGTCGGCAGCATGAGCCCCGCCAGGGCCGCGATCATGGCCGTGCGCTGGTTGGGCGCCTTGGTGGAGATCACGACGCCGAGGGCGAGCGCGGTGATGATGTACAGCCCGCTCTCGGCCAGGAGGAGCACGAGACTGCCCCGGAGCGGCACGTCGAACACGGTGCGCGCGGCCACCAGGACCAGCAGCACGCTCACGAAGCCGAGCACGATGTAGGGGATGACCTTGCCGGCCACGATGGCGACCGGGCGGATGGGCGAGACCAGCAGCATCTCCATCGTCCCGGTCTCCCTCTCCCGCGAGATCGAGATGGCTGTCATGAGGGCGGAGACGATGGTCAGCACGAACGCCACCAGCCCGGGCACGAAGAGGTGCGCGCTCTCGAGCGTGGGGTTGTACCGCATCCGTGATTGCGTCTCGATGCGCAACACCCCTCGCTGCGGCACCACCTCGCGATACCATCGGTCCACGATCGCGGTGGCGTAGCCCTGCATGATCCCACCGGTGTTGGGATCGCTGCCGTCGGTGAGCAGCTGGAGCGAGAGCGAGTCGCCCCGACCGATCCGCCGCTCCATGTCGGTGGGCAGCAGGAGGGCCTGGCGCACCGAGCCGTCGCGGAATCGGGCGTCCAGTCCCCGCGTGCTGGTCGTCACGCCCACGATGTGGAACCGGTCCGACGCGGCGATCCGCTCCCGCAGGTTCAGCGTAGCGACGTCCGGGGTGGGGTCTACGATGGCGATGGCGACGTCCTCGACGTCGGTGCGGACCGCGAAGCCGAAGATGAGCACCTGCACCACCGGAAAGAGCAGGAGGATGGCGAGCGTCTGGCGATCGCGGAGGAGGTGCAGCGTCTCCTTCCGGACGAAGCCCAGGAACGCCCTCATGCCGCGGCCCCCGGGCGGGTGAGCTTGAGGAACACCTCATCCAGAGTCTCGGCTCCCACCAAGCGCCGCACCTCCGCCGGCGTGCCCATCGTCGCGATGGCGCCGTCCACCATGATCGAGATCCTGCGGCAGTACTCCGCCTCGTCGAGGTAGTGTGTCGTCACCAGCACACTGGTTCCAGCCGCACCGGCCTCGTAGATCAGCTCCCAGAATCGGCGGCGGGTGATCGGATCGACACCACCGGTCGGCTCGTCCAGGA